>NZ_JBKGZG010000005.1:0-69319 GCF_046545655.1 Thiohalorhabdus sp.
CCTAGCCGGCCCCTGACGCAAAAAAGCCCGCCAGGGATTCCTGGCGGGCTTTTTTTATGCGGGCGCCCAGGGCGGGAGCCGGGCGGAACCTTTTCAGCCTGTTTCCTGGATTCCGTGCAACTGTGACCTGACTGTGACCTGATCGGTCTGAAGGCTGGTTGCCGGCTAGAGGGAGGTTTCCCAACACCCTGAAAACAGGCCATTTTTTGGTGGGCGGAGCTGGGATCGAACCAGCGACCCCTGCCGTGTGAAGGCAGTGCTCTCCCGCTGAGCTATCCGCCCAAAGAAGGCAGTATTCTGCCTGTGTTAGGATACGCAGGTCAACCCTTCGGACCGAGGAAACTGTCTTGGACGCCCGCAGCCAGCGGATCTATCTGAGCGCCATGGGGATCTCGCTTTACCGGCGCCGCGGCCGGCCGGGGGCCCCGGACAACCCTGACGCATCGGCCACGGAGCCGCCCACTCCGCTCCGGGGGGAGGAAGAGGGCGGCTTGGTCACCCCGGCCCCCGAGGCGGGTGGGGACGCCCTGGTGGCCCTGCGGGAGGAGGTGGCGGGGTGCACGGCCTGTTCCCTCCACGAGACCCGCACGCAGACGGTGTTCGGGGTGGGCGACCCCCGGGCCCGGGTCATGTTCGTGGGGGAGGCCCCGGGCGGGGAGGAGGACCGCCGGGGCGAGCCCTTCGTGGGGCGTGCGGGCCAGCTCCTGGACGCCATGCTGGCGGCCCTGGACCTGGACCTGGACCGGAAGGAAGGCGGCGTCTTCATCGCCAACGTGCTCAAGTGCCGTCCCCCCAACAACCGCGACCCCAAGCCCGAGGAGGTAGCCCAGTGCGCGGGGTATCTGCGTAGGCAGATCGAGCTGGTCCAGCCGCGCGTCCTGGTGGCCCTGGGGCGGGTGGCGGCCCAGCAGCTGCTGGACTCGCAGCAGCCGCTCGCCCGGCTGCGCGGCGAGGAGCACCACTTCCACGAAACCCCGGTCCTGGTGACCTACCACCCGGCTTATCTGCTCCGGAACCCCGCCGACAAGGCCAAGGCCTGGGAGGACCTCAAGGCGGTCCGGCGGCGGGCGGCAAAGGCCTGACCGCCGCCTAGTCCACCCAGCCCCGTTCCGCGTCGTCCGGGTATACCCGCACCACGGTCACGGTCTGCTGGCGGGTCTTGACCACCTCCATGGGGTGGCCGCCCACCTTGAGGCTGGTGTTCTCGCTGGGGATGGCCTCCAGCTCCTCGATGACCAGGCCGGCGAGGGTGCGGGGGCCGTCGGTGGGCAGATCCCACCCCAGCTGGCGATTGAGGTCGCGTACCTCGATCTGAGCGTCCACCAGCAGGCTGCCGTCCTTCTGCGGGCGGATGCCGCGCATGGGCAGGTCGTGCTCGTCCTGGATCTCGCCGACGATCTCCTCGAGGATGTCCTCGAGGGTGACCAGTCCCACTACGTCCCCGTACTCGTCCACCACCAGGCCCAGGTGCTGGCGGCGCCGCTGGAACTGGATCAGCTGGTCCTGAAGCGGCGTGGTGGCCGGGATGAAGTAGGGCTCCCGCACGAGGCCGGCGATGGTCTCCCGGGAAGGCTCGCCCTCCATGTCGTTCAACTGAAGCAGATCCTTGCCGTGGATGACCCCCACGATGTGGTCCGGGTCCCGCCGGTAGACGGGGAAGCGGGTGTGGGGCGAGGCCCGGAACTGGGCCAGGATCTCCTGCCAGTCCGCGTCGATGTTGATGGTGGCCATCTCGGTGCGGGGGACCATGACGTCCTCCACCGTCACCCGCGACAGCTCGAAGACGTTGAGCAGCATGCGCTGGCGGCGGGTGGAGAGCAGGGCGCTCTCCTCGACGATGACGGTGCGCAGCTCCTCCTCGCTCAAGCTGGTGCGCGCCGGTCCCTGGGTCAGCCGCAGGGCGTGCAGCAGGGTGTTGGCCACGGCGTTGATGGCCACCACCAGGGGATAGAAAACGAGGAGGAGGGGCCGGAGCACGGGCGCCGCCACGAAGGCCAGGCGCTCCGGATAGGTGGCCGCCAGGGTCTTGGGGGCCAGCTCGGAGAAGATCAGGACCACCACCGTGAGGATGACGGTGGAGAGGAAGAGGCCCGCCTCGCCGAGCAGATGGATGGCGATGATGGAGGAGACGCTCGCCGAGGCGATGTTGACGAAGTTGTTGCCGAGCAGGATCACCCCGATGAGCCGGTCAGGGCGCTCCAGCAGGCGGGCGGCGATGCGGGCCCCTCGGTGGCCCTGCTCCGCGCGGTGCCGCAGGCGGTACTTGTTGAGGGCCATCATGGCCGTCTCGGAGCCGGAGAAGAACCCCGAGAGGGCCAGCAGAACGCCCAGCAGGAGGAATAAAGTGCCTAGGGAGGTGTCCATTAGTGGGATAGCGGCCTTTTTGCTCTAGGCCTTGAGCTCGAGGATGAAGCGCACGCCGAAGTAGGCGAGCAGGAGCAGGCCGTAGCCGGCGAGCGTCCAGCGGACCGCGGTGCGCCCGCGCCAGCCGTAGTGGCTGTGGCCCCAGAGCAGGAGGGCGAACACCGCCCAAGCGATGAGGCTAAGCACCGTCTTGTGGTCGAAGGTGAAGGGCCGGTCGAAAATCTGCTCGGAGAAGATCACTCCGGTCAGCACCACCAGGGTAAGGAGGCCGAAGCCGATCCGCAGCAGGTGGAAGAGCAAACGCTCCATGGGCTGCAGGGGCGGCAGGATGCGGCTCAGCAGGCCGGTCCGCTTGCGGCGGAGCTGACGCTCCTGGGCCCCGAGCAGGACGGCCTGGACCGCGGCGATGGTCAGGGTGCCGTAAGCCAGCAGGGACAGGGTCAGGTGGCCGAGCAGGGCGGGCTGGCTCACGTCGATGCGGAGGGCGTGGCCGTTGGGAGCGAGGATCTCCACCCCCATGACCACCGCCGCCAGGGGGAACAAGACCAGACCGAAGAGGTCGATCTTCAGGAACGGCACGGCGAGCAGGAACTGCAGGACCGCCAGCCAGGTGAACAGCGACACGGCGTAGGCGAGCCCGAGATTCAGGGTCCCCCCGCCGGTGACTACCTGGCCGCCCACGGCCACGGTGTGGAGGATCAAGCCCGCCGCCCCCAGCCACAGGGCCGGGGCGAGGCTGTGGTGGCCGCGCTGGCGGACGGCCACCCACCCCTGGACGGTGGCGGCGGCGTAGCCAAGCGCGGCGAGGATCTGCAGCCAGAAGATGACCGCTGGGTTCATGGGATATGGTTACGCGAGGTCTGGATGGTCCCCTCGACCGTAGCGGCTGGGGGATCCTATCCGTTGGTTCCTGAGTGGATCCACCGTAAAATACGACGGTTTCGGCGCGAACTCAAATACGGAAGCGGCCAATACTATGTTCGAGAATCTTTCCGACCGACTGCAGGGCGTCTTCAAGGACCTCAAGGGCCAGGGCAAGCTGACGGAGAAGAACGTCTCCGACGCCCTGCGGCAGGTGCGCATCGCCCTGCTGGAGGCGGACGTCTCGCTGCCCGTGGCCAAGGCCTTCATCGAACGGGTGCGCGAGCGCGCGGTCGGTCAGGAGGTGCTGAACAGCCTGACCCCCGGGCAGGCGGTGGTGGGCGTGGTCAAGGAAGAGCTGGAGCATCTCCTGGGCGACGAGAACGACAGCCTGAACCTGGCGGTGCGCCCGCCGGCGGTGGTGCTCATGGCCGGCCTGCAGGGCTCCGGCAAGACCACCACCGTGGCCAAGCTGGCCCGCTACCTGCGCGAGCGGGAGAAAAAGGACGTGGTGGTCACCAGCGCGGACGTCTATCGCCCCGCCGCCATCGACCAGCTGGAGACCCTGGCCGGGGAGGTGGGGGCCACCTTCGTGCCCAGCGAGAGCAGCGAGGACCCCAAGGCCATCGCCGAGCGGGCGGTGGAGCAGGCGCGCATCCGCAGCGCCGACGTGGTGATCGTCGACACCGCCGGCCGGCTGCACATCGACGAGGACCTCATGCAGGAGATCCAGGGCCTCCAGACCGCCCTGGAGCCCGCCGAGACCCTGCTAGTGGCCGACGCCATGACCGGCCAGGACGCCGTGCAGACCGCCGAGGCCTTCAACGACGCCCTCGATCTCACCGGCGTGGTGCTCACCAAGACCGACGGCGACGCCCGCGGCGGCGCGGCGCTGTCCATCCGTCACGTCACCGGAAAGCCCATCAAGTTCCTGGGCGTGGGCGAGAAGACCGAGGCCCTGGAGCCCTTCCACCCGGACCGGCTCGCCTCGCGGATCCTCGGCATGGGCGACGTGCTGTCGCTGGTGGAGGAGGCTCAGCGCACCGCCGACGAGGACCAGGCGCAGAAGCTGGAGAAGCAGCTCAAGTCCGGCAAGGGCATAACCCTCGCCGACTTCCAGGATCAACTGCGTCAGATCAAGCGCATGGGCGGGCTCACCAGCATCCTCGACAAGCTGCCCGGCGGCGAGAAGCTCGCCGGCGGCGCGGCCGGCCTGGACGAGACCCAGATCAATCGCATGGAGGCCATCATCAACTCCATGACCCCGTGGGAGCGCCGCCACTCGGACGCCATCAAGGCCAGCCGCAAGCGGCGCATCGCTAGCGGCAGCGGTACCTCGGTGCAGGAGGTTAACCGCCTGCTCAAGCAGTTCGCCCAGATGCAGAAGGCCATGAAGCAGATGAAGAAGAAGGGCGGCATGAAGAAGATGATGGCCCAGATGGGTGGCGGCGGGGGCGACCAAGGCTTTCCGTTCTAGGCCAAATCCGGTATATTTCCGCGTTTTCACACGGTCCGAAGTAGTTCCTCAGGAGTCGAGACTCTATGGTCACTATCCGTTTCGCCCGCGGGGGCGCCAAGAAGAAGCCGTTCTACCAGATCGTCGTTACCGAGCACGCCAGCGCGCGTGACGGCAACTTCATCGAGCGCCTCGGCTACTACAATCCCACCTCCAAGTCCAAGGACTACAAGCTGGATGTGGAGCGGACCAAGGTGTGGCTCGAGAACGGTGCCCAGGTCTCCGGCTCCGTGAAGGGCCTGCTGCGCAAGGAAGGCCTGACCACCGCCTAACGATCATGGTCCGGGCCGAGCCTTCCCCGCGGGATTCCGCCGCCGACGCCGACTGGGTGACGGTGGGACGGATCCACGGCCTCTATGGCGTACACGGGGGGGTGCGGCTGTACTCCTACCTGGATCGGCCGGCGGATCTGTTGCGCTTCGATCATCTCTGGCTTTTGTTGGAGACGGGGCGGGAACGACGCCGGATCCACGACCGGGAGGAGAAGGGGCCCCGCTTGGTGGCCCGTATCGAGGGGGTGGACGGGCGGGAGGCCGCCCGGGCGCTTCTGGGCACCCCGCTGCAGGTGCCCCGGGCGGAGCTGGGCGGCGCCAGCGCGCCCGGGGAGTACCTCTGGGCCGATCTGCTCGGGCTGCCCGTCGAAACGATGGACGGCGTTCCGCTGGGCGCGGTGGACAGCCTGATCGAGACCGGGGCCAACGACGTGCTGGTGGTGGCGGGGCCCGACCGGGAGCGCCTGATCCCCTTCACCGAGGAGGCGGTCCCCGAGGTGGACCTGGCGGGGGGCCGGATCCGCGTGGACTGGGACCCCGATTTCTAGATTCCGGAGTCGCGGTGCGCTTCCATGTCCTGACCCTGTTCCCGGGGCTGTTCGAGGCGGTCCTTTCCTACGGCGTCCTGGGCCGGGCCGTGGAGCAGGGGCATCTGGGGCTCGAGCTGACCGACATCCGGGACTTCTCCCAGGACCGGCATCGGACCGTGGACGACCGGCCCTTCGGAGGCGGCCCCGGCATGGTCATGCGGCCCGAGGTGGCCGCGGCGGCCGTGGATCACGCCCGGGCCCGGATGCCGGCGGAGGCGCCGGTGGTGTACCTCTCCCCGCAGGGGGATGCCCTCGACCACCAGAAGGTGGCCGAGCTGGCCGCCCTGCCGGGTCTAACCCTGCTCTGCGGCCGCTACGAGGGCATCGACGAGCGGGCCCTGGAGAGCCGGGTGGACCGGGAGCTGTCCATCGGCGACTACGTGCTCTCCGGAGGCGAGCTAGCGGCGCTGGTGGTGATCGACGCCGTCTCCCGGCTGCAGCCGGAGGTGCTGGGCGAGCCCGCCTCGGCGGCGGAGGACAGCTTCGTCGAGGGTTTGCTGGACTGTCCGCACTACACCCGGCCCCAGGCGTTCGAGGGCCGGGCGGTTCCCGAAGTGCTGCTGTCGGGGGACCATGGTCGCATCCGGCAGTGGCGGCGGCAGCAGGCCCTGGCCCGGACCTGGGAGCGCCGGCCGGACCTCCTGCGGGAGCGCGGCCTCTCGGGGCCGGAGCGGAACCTTTTGCGCGAATACATACGGGAGGCCGGCGGCGACCCCGCCGCCCTGGACGAGCTTCCAGGCCGGGAGGAGTGAGGCGCCCGGATCCCCTGTCCGAAACGTTTTGGCCCGAATCCAGGAAGGGAGCAAGGACCATGTCCGACATCATCCAAGAGCTTGAGCGCGAGCAGATGAAGACCGATATCCCCGATTTCGGTCCGGGAGACACCGTGCGGGTGCATACCCGGGTGGTGGAAGGGAACCGGGAGCGGGTGCAGGCCTTCGAGGGCGTGGTCCTGGCCTACCGCAAGCGCGGCCTGCATTCCGCCATCACCGTTCGCAAGGTCTCCTACGGCGAGCCCGTGGAGCGGGTCTTTCCCCTGCACTCCCCGCGCATCGAGAAGATCGAGGTGCAGCGGCGCGGCCGCGTCCGGCAGGCCAAGCTGTACTACCTGCGCGAGCGCGAGGGCAAGGCGGCCCGCATCCCCGAGAAGCGGACCGTCAAGTAAGCGGACGTCTCGTGCGGGTATGGATCTCCGGTTCCGGGCGGGTGCCCGCTCGGCGCAGGCTGGGGACGGCGCGGCCCGGTAACGCGGAGGGTGGCCCTCCGCGTTTTTTTGTGGCCTGCGCCCTGGTGGTGGCGGGCATGGTGCCGGGGCTCGGCGGTTCCGGCGTGGCGTCCGCTGCCGATCTGGATGCCGCGGCCAGTCAGGTGGCCTCCGGGCTGGGCGGCCTCGCCCTGGAGACCCTGGCCGAGGAGCCGCCGGAGCCCGGGGAGGCCTCCTGGGAGCGCTGGGCCCGCCTGCGCGTCCGCGCCCTTCGCCAGCAGGGGGCGGTGGAGGAGCTCGCCCGGTTTTCCGAATCCGTGCCCGATTCCGCGACTTCAGAGTACGACCGCTGGGTGCGTCAGCAGGCGGCCGAGGCGGAGCTGGAAACCGGTTCGCCCGCCCAGGCCCGGCGCCGCCTGGTACGCCTGTTGGCCGCCTATCCCGAGGCCCCTGAAGTGCAGCGATGGCTGCGGCAGATCTACCGGACCTTTGCCGCGGAGGGGCGCTGGGAGGACGCGGCCACGGCCCTGCGGCGTCATCGGCAGGCGGAAGGGTCCGATTCCCCGGAGGAGGCTGCTGAGGCCAACGAACAGGCCCGCATCCTTATGCGGGCCGGGGACAAGGAAGACGCCCTTGCCCTGCTGGGCGAGGACCCTAGGGATGCGGAGGGCCGGACCCTCCGCATCCGGCTGCTCGCCTCCCTCGATCGGAAAGGGGATGCCTACGAGGAGGCCCGGGCCTGGGCCGAGGAATCCGCAAATCCGCAGGCGGGGCGGGCCTGGCGGCTGGTGGCGGACCTGGCTGGCGAGCAAGAGGGCTTGGACGTACGCGTGGCGGCCCTGGAACGGGCCCTGCAGGAAGGGGCGCCCCGGTCCGCAGCCGTGGTGGAGCGCACCTGGGAGGCCTACCTGCGGCTCGGTGAGCTCCTGGGGAGCGAGGAGGATCTGCCGCCGGGGGAGGACGCCGCCTGGATCGAGCGGGCCGATGCGCTCGGCGGTCCGGAAGGGCGGGCCCTGCTGGCCCGCGTGGCCCTGCTGGGGAGCTCCTCGGAGGCCCGGGCGGAGGCTCGCCTCGGCCTGGCCCGGGAGCTGGAGGATGCTGAGCGGGGGGGAGCCGCCTCGCTGCTTTACCGGGAGGGTCCGGCTTTCGAAGGTGGCGAGGCGCTCTCTCCATTGGTGCAGGTCCATCTGGGCCAAATCGCCCAAGGCGAAAAGCGGTTCGAGGACGCCCTGTACTGGATGAACCGGGTCGAGGATCTGCCCGATGAGGTCAAGCCGGCCCCCTGGTGGCTGACCCGGGCCCGATTGCGCGTCCAGCTGGGCCGGTACGCGGCGGGGGCCGCGGACCTGAAGAGGGTCCTCGACGAGCCCGATCGCCTGAGAGATTCCCAGTTCCGGCAGCGGTTCCTCCAGGTGGCCTTCGACCTCCAGCAGGCGGAACGCTACGACACCGCCCTGGAGGTGTTCCGGGGGGTCTACGACGCCGTGGAGGAGGACAAGGCGCGGCGCGAGCTGCTCTACTGGATGGGGGAATGCCGGGCGGGTCTGGGCGAGCACCAGCAGGCCGCGGACCTCTTCCTGCGCTCCGCCGCCCACCGGCCGGGCAGCGTGGCGGACCGCTGGGGCCGCACGGCGCGCTTCCAGGCGGCCCGGTCCCTTGCCAAGGCCGACTATACCGAGGAGGCCCGCCGGCTGTTCCGAAACCTGCTGGGCGGCGGCACGGACAGCCAGGATCGGGCCATCCAGCGCCGGCTGAACCGTCTCACGGGGGATACGGCCGATGCCCCCGGAAGTCCCTGAACCCCAAACGATCCTCCCCACCCCCGTAGGCTCCCTCCTCATCCACGGGGAGCCTCGGGGCATTTCCCGCATACGCTGGCTCCCCGGGGAGCCGGCCGCTCCGCCGCCGGTCGCCGGTACTCCCCCGATCCTGGACCGGACCCGCGTCGCCCTGGAGGCCTACCTCCGCGATCCCCGCACCCTTCCGGCCGGCGTGCCCCTGGCCCCCGTGCCCGCCACTCCCCATCAGCTCCGGGTCTGGCGGGCCATGCGGGCCATTCCCCCCGGGCGGCCTCTGACCTACGGCCAGCTGGCCGCCCTGCTGGGAAGCTCGCCCCGGGCGGTGGGCAATGCCGCCGCGGCCAACCCCTGGCCCCTGCTGGTGCCCTGCCACCGCGTCGTCGGTCGTGGGGGGGCCGGGGGCTATCTGGGCGAGGCCGAGGGGGCGGGCCCCCGGATCAAGCGCTGGCTCCTGGAGCGGGAGGGGTGGCGGGCCGATGGCGGCTGAGTCCCGGACGGGACAGCCCGGCGGGGGGCTGGTGGAGCGGTTCCTCGACCGCCTGTGGCTGGAGGCCGGTCTTTCGGACAACACCCTGGTGGCCTACGACCGCGACCTGCGGCGCTTCGCGGAATGGCTGGGGGAGGGAACCCCCCTGGACCGGGTGCGGCGGGAGCAGGTGCTCGGCTTCCTGGCCATGCAGATGCGGTCCGGCGTGAAGCCGCGCACCATCGCCCGGAGGCTCTCCAGCCTGCGGCGCTTCTACCGCCACCTCCTGGACGAGGGGCGCATTCACGAGGATCCCTGCCGGGAGGTGGAGCCGCCCCGGCTCGACGCGCGCCTGCCCAATACCCTAACGGAGGCGGAGGTGGAGGCCCTGCTTGGCGCCCCCGATCCCGCCGATCCCCTGGGGATGCGGGATCGCGCCATGCTGGAGGTGATGTACGCCACCGGCCTGCGGGTGTCGGAGCTGGTGGATCTGGCCCTTGGCCGGCTCCGCCAGGACGCCGGCTACGTGCTGGTCACGGGCAAGGGCGGCAAGCAGCGTCTGGTGCCCCTCGGCGAGGAGGCCCTGGGGTGGCTGGGCCGGTATCTGGACCACGCCCGGCCCGCCCTCCTGGAGGGCCGGACCAGCGACCGGGTGTTCGTGTCGCGCCGCGGGGGCGGGCTGACCCGTCAGGCCGTCTGGTACCGGATCCGGAAATACGCCCGGGAGCTGGGCATCGAAAAGCCTTTGTCCCCCCACACCCTGCGCCACTCCTTCGCCACCCACCTGTTGAACCACGGCATGGATCTGCGGTCTCTACAGATGTTGCTGGGGCACAGCGACCTTTCCACCACGCAGATCTACACGCACGTGGCGCGGGAACGGCTCAAGTCCCTGCACGCCAGCCATCATCCCCGGGGCTGAGACGAAAAAAGCCCCGGCGGTTGCCGGGGCTTCAATCTGCGCTTGGATGGCGCTCCCAAGGGGACTCGAACCCCTGTCTTCGGCGTGAGAGGCCGACGTCCTAGACCGCTAGACGATGGGAGCGTCGCAATGCGTGGGGAAGTATACTCAGAAGGCCTCGGGTCTTCAACCCTTTCGGGGGTCCGGAGGGCGGATTTTCCGCCCAGATTTTACGTTTCCCCTTCGCTCGGCTACCCTTTGACCATGACATATTTGCCCCATCCAGAAAACCCGGATGCGCCTATCGAGTTGCAGATGAACCAAAGCTCCGCCGCTCATTCCCCGACCGCGGACGCCGGGGGCCGGGACCCCGTCATTCCCCGCCCGGAGCACGAGGTCTCCCGCCAGCAGATCTGCCCCAACGCCCTCAAGGTCCTCTACCGGCTGCACGGCAAAGGCTATGGCGCTTATCTGGTCGGCGGCAGCGTCCGCGACCTCCTTTTGGGTCGCGAGCCCAAGGACTTCGATATCGCCACCGACGCCCGGCCCGAGGAGGTGCGGGAAGTCTTCCGCAACTGCCGGCTGATCGGGCGGCGCTTCCGCCTCGCCCACGTGCACTTCAAGGGCGACATCGTGGAGGTGGCCACCTTCCGGGGCTCCGGTTCGGACGCCAACGGGGAAGGGAAGGTGCGCACCGAGGAGGGCCTCATCCTCCGGGACAACGTCTACGGCACCCTGGAGGAGGACGCCTTCCGCCGCGACTTCACCGTGAACGCCCTGTACTACAACATCGACGACTTCTCGGTGGTGGACTACGTGGGCGGCCTGGAGGACCTGCGCGCCGGGCGGCTGCGCCTGATCGGTGACCCGGAGACCCGCTACTGCGAGGATCCGGTGCGCATGCTGCGGGCGGTGCGCTTCGCCGCCAAGCTGGGCTTCTTCATCGAGGCGGCCACCGCCGCGCCCATCACCCGCATGAGCCATCTGCTGGAGGACGTCCCCGCGGCGCGCCTGTTCGAGGAGGTGAACAAGCTCTTCCTCTCGGGCACCAGCGTGGCCGCCTACCAGCTCCTGCGCCGCTTCCGGCTCTTCGAGCGGGTCTTCCCCGAGACCGCGGACCTGCTCGCGGAGGAGGAGAACAACTTTCCCCACACCTTCCTCACCCACGTCTTCGAGGACACCGACCGCCGGGTAACGGACGACCTCCCGGTGACTCCCGCCTTCCTGTTCGCGGCCCTGCTCTGGCATCCCCTGCAGCGGGAGCGGGCCGTCCTGGAGGAGGAGGGGTATCCCCCGGAGGACGCCATGCAGAAGGCCGCCGGCCGCGTGCTGCGCCGGCAGACCCGCCAGGTGGCCCTGCCCAAGCGGTTCGCCGAGGGGGTACGCGAGATCTGGGCCCTGCAGGGGCGCATGGAGCGCAGCCGCGGCAAGCGGGCCCTGCGCCTGCTGGGTCACCCCCGCTTCCGCGCCGGTTTCGACTTCCTGGCCCTGCGCGGCCGCTCCGGCGAGGCGGATCCGGAGCTGGTGCGCTGGTGGAAGGACCTGATGGACGCCCCCGAGTCGCAGCGGCCCAAAATGGTGGGCCTCAAGGGGGGTGGCTCCAACCGCAACGGCAACCGGCAGTCCGCCTAACCCGGCCGGTCCCCCGTCATGCCCCGTCAGCGCCCCGCCACGGTGGCCACCAGCCACCCCAACGCCGATCTCGACGCGGTGGGCTCCATGGTGGCGGCCACCCGTCTGGTGGAGGGGGCCGTCCCGGTGCTGGCGCACGGCGCCGAGCCCGCCGCGAGCTGGCTGCTGGGCCGCCTGGGGGACGAGGCGCCCCGGGTCCTGGACGCCCGGGAGGTGGATTCGGAGGCCATCCGGACGCTGGTGGTTGTGGACACCCGGGATCTGGACCACCTGGGGCCCTTCGCCGGGGTGGCCCGGGACCCGGGCCGCCGTCTGGTGGTCTTTGATCACCACGGTGGGGGGGAGCTGCCCGCCCACGCCGAGGTGGCGGCCATCGAGGCCGGTTCCAATACCGCCGGCATGGTGGAGCGGCTGCGGGGGCAGGGCGCGACCCTGACCCCCGCCGAGGCCACGGTGCTTGCCGCCGGGGTCTACGAGGACACCGGCATGCTGACCTTCGCCGGGGTCACGGCGGCGGATTTCGAGGCCGCCCGCTGGCTCCGCGAGCAGGGGGCGGACCTGCCCCTCGTCGGCCGGCTCCTGCGCCAGGAGCTCTCCCCGGCCCAGATCCACCTCCTCGACCAGCTGCTGGAGGGGGCCCAGCCCGTCTCCGGCCTGCGCCCCGCCGTTCTCCTCTCCGCCGTGCGAGACGAGGAGGAGGTGCAGGATGCCGCCAACGTGGTGCAGCGGTTCATGGACAGCGTGGAGGCGGCGGCCTTCTTCGCCCTCATCCAGCAGGGGAGCCGGGTCTTCGTCATTGCTCGCGCCCGGTCCGACGGCCCCGATGTGGGGCAGGTGCTGGGCGAGCTGGGCGGGGGCGGCCATGCCCACGCCGCCTCCGCCTCCCTGCCGGGCGTGCCCCTGGCCGAGGCCCGGGAGCGGCTCGTGGAGGTGCTGCGTCGGCAGTACGGGCACCCGCACACCGTGGGCGAGCTGGCCACCCGGCAGGTGCACAGCCTGGCCGCCGACCAGACCGTGGCCGCGGCCGCCGCGCGGCTGGGCCGGTACCCCCTGGCCCGGATGCCGGTTGTGGACGCCGAGGGCCGGCCGGTGGGCTGGGTGGACCAGGCCATGCTGGCCCGGGCCCGGGCCCACGGCCTGGGCGAGCAGCCCCTCCCCGAATACGCGGCGCCCCTGCCGGCGCTCGCCCCCGACGACTCCATCCACGCCGCGGAGGGCTGGATCCTTGACCGGGACTACCCCATGGTGGCGGTGGTGGAGGAGGAGCGGCTGGTCGGGGTGCTAACCCGCTCCGACCTGATCCGCAGCTGGCGGGAAGAGAGCCCCGAGCTGCCGGAGCCTCTGGCCTCCGGCGGGCACGGGGGAAGCCGCCGCAACCTGGCCGGGCGCCTGCGGGAGATGCTGCCGGAGCGGACCGTGGGCGCCCTGCAACGGCTGGGGGAGCTGGCCGCCGAGGCGGGAGGGCGGGCCTTCCTTGTGGGCGGATTGGTGCGGGACCTTATCCTCCATCGCGCCAACACCGACGTGGACGTGGTGGTGGAGGGCGACGCCATCGCCGTGGGGAAACGCTTCGCCGAGGAGGCGGGCTGGCACCTGCACGCCCACCAGCGCTTCGGCACCGCCGTCTTGGTGGGGCCCGGGGGCCAGCGCCTCGACCTGGCCTCCTCCCGCATCGAGCACTACCCCTATCCGGCCGCCCTGCCGGAGGTGGAGACCGGCTCCATCAAGGCGGACCTGTTCCGGCGCGATTTCACCATCAACGCCCTGGCGGTGGAGCTCGAGGGCCCGCGCTTCGGGCGCCTGCTGGACCTGTTCGGCGGCCTGCAGGACATCCGGCAGGGCACCATCCGCGTCCTGCACAGCCTGTCCTTCGTGGAGGATCCCACCCGCATTCTGCGGGCGGTGCGCTTCGAGGCCGAGCTCGGCTTCCACATCGACGCCCAGAGCCTGCGCCTGATCCGCAACGCGGTGGACCTGGATCTGCCGGCCCGGCTGTCGGGGCACCGCCTGTTCCGGGAGCTCCGCTACCTCCTGGAAGCCCCGCGGGCGGTGGAGGGGGTGCGTCGCCTGGGGGAGCTGGGCATGCTGCGCTTCGTCCATCCCTCCCTGGAAGGCGAGCGGGAGGCCGTGGCCCAGCGGCTGGAGGAGGGCAGGGAGGTGCTGGACTGGCACCGCCTCCTCTACCGCGACGAAGCGCCGGCGCCCTGGAAGGTGATGACCCTGCTGCTGCTCTGGAAGCTGGGGCCGGAGGCCCTGCGCGACGTGCTGCTGGGCTTCGAGGTGCGGGCCCGCGACGCGGAGCGCCTGGCCGAGGACCGCGGCCGGGCCGCGGCCTTCGAGCGGCAGGTGGTCGAGGGGCGGCTGTCCCCGGAGGATTCCGGGGCGCTCTTCGATCGCCTGGAGGCCCTCTCCCTGGAAGGGGTGCTGGGCCTGATGGCGGCCACCGGTCACGGCGGGGTGCGCGCGGCGGTGAGCCGGTACGTGCAGCACCTCCGGGGGATCCGGAGCGCCCTCACCGGGGCGGACCTGATCGAGCTGGGCGTGCCCAAGGGCCCGGAGGTGGGCCGATGGCTGCAGGCCCTGGCGCGGGCGCGGGCAGCGGGGAAGGTGGCAACCGCGGAGGAGGAGCGGGACCGGGTTCGTGCGGGAGGGGCCGGCGATGGCTGAGGTCTTCGTGGGGCTGGGCAGCAACCAGGGCGACTCCCGCGAGCTTCTGCGTCGGGGCCTGGAGCGGCTGGAGGCCGTCGTGCCGGGGAATCTGGCCCGGGTGAGCTCCCTTTACCGGACCGGGCCCGTGGGCTACACTCAACAGCCCGATTTTCTCAACGCCGTAGCCCTGTTCCGTGGTGAGCCGCTGCCCGAGGCATGGCTGCAGCGGCTGTTGGACGTGGAGGCCGAGCTGGGGCGCCGGCGGGACGGGCCGCGCTGGGGTCCGCGCCGCCTGGATCTGGACCTTTTGGCGGTGGATGCCCGCACCATGGAGACCGCAGCCCTGACCCTTCCCCATCCCCGCCTCCGGGAGCGCCGGTTCGTGCTGGTTCCCTGGGCCGAGATCGCCCCGGATTTCCGCCTACCCGACGGGGAGCGCATCGCCGATCTGGAACGGGCCTGCAAGGATGCGGGGCGCGTCGAGGCGGTGGAAGGTCCGGAGTGGGCGGGGAGACCCCCGGAGAATGGCCGAGGATGAGCGCGCTAACCGTAGACGGGCTGCACAAGAGCGGCGGCGACCGGGAGCCTCTGGTGGCCGTCACCGCCTATGACTACACCTTCGCCCGCCTGGCGGACGAGGCGGGGGTGGACATCCTGCTGGTGGGCGATTCCCTGGGCATGGTGGTTCAGGGGGAGGCCACCACGCTCCCCGTGACCCTGGACCACATGGTCTACCATACGCGCTGCGTGAGCCGCGGGCGCTCCCGGGCCCTGGTGGTGGCCGACCTGCCGTTCCGGGCCTACAAGGCCAGCCCCGCCCAGGCCCTGGACAGCGCCGCCCGGCTCATGGCCGAGGGCGGCTGCGAGATGGTCAAGCTGGAGGGCGGCCGGGCCATGGTGGAGACCGTGGCCTTCCTCCAGGAGCGCGACATCCCCGTCATGGGGCATCTGGGGCTGACCCCCCAGTCCGTCCACCAGCTCGGCGGCTACCGGGTGCAGGGCCGCAGCCCCGATCGGGCCGCCGCCCTGGTGGAGGAGGCCTTGGACCTGGAGCGGGCCGGGGCCCGGGCCCTGGTGCTGGAGGCGGTGCCCCGCGATCTGGCCCGCCGGGTGACCGAATCCGTGGGCATCCCCGTCATCGGCATCGGCGCGGGCCCGGATTGCGACGGCCAGGTGCTGGTGCTCCAGGATGTCCTGGGGCTGTTCGAGGGCTTTCAGCCGCGCTTCGCCAAGCGCTACATGGACGGGGCCGGGGCGGTGCGCGACGCCCTGGGCGGCTTCTGCCGCGAGGTGCGCAGCGGCGCCTTCCCCGCCGATGAGCACAGCTTCGAGTAGCCCCGGCCCGTCCATGTACACCACCTACACCGTTGCACAGCTCGGGGAGGTCCTGGCGGGCTACCGCCGCGCGGGCGACCGGGTGGCCCTGGTGCCCACCATGGGCAACCTCCACGCCGGGCACATGGCCCTGGTGGAGCGGGCCCGGGAGCTGGCCGAGCGGGTGGTGGTGTCCGTCTACGTCAATCCCACCCAGTTCGGCCCCGGCGAGGACTTCGAGGACTACCCGCGCACCTTCGAGGCGGACCGGGAGCGCCTGCTCGCCGCGGGAGCGGACGTCCTGTTCGCGCCGTCCACCGCGGAGATGTACCCCGACGGCCCCACGGCGGTGACGGTGTCGGTGGACCGGGTGACGGAGGGCCTGTGCGGCGCCGGCCGCCCGGGACACTTCGACGGGGTGGCCACCATCGTCACCAAGCTGCTGTGCGCCGCGCGTCCCGACTGCGCCGTGTTCGGCAAGAAGGACTACCAGCAGTGGGTGGTGGTGCGCCGGCTGGCGCGGAACCTGCTGCTGGACGTGGCCATCGAGGCGGCGCCCGTCGTCCGCGAGGCGGACGGCCTGGCCCTGAGCTCCCGCAACGCCTACCTGGACCCCGCCGAGCGCCGGACCGCGCCCTGCCTGTACCGCTCCCTGCGAGAGGCGGTGCGGGCGGCGGGGGCCGGGGGCCGGAATCCGCGGGAGCTGGAGGGTCAGGCGTGGCGGCTCCTTGAGGAATGCGGCCTGGAGCCGGAGTACGTGGAGGTCCGGCGGCGGGACGACCTGGCGGAGGTCACGGACCTGGGCGGGCCCCGGGTCCTGCTGGCCGCCGCCCACCTGGGGGGCACCCGTCTGATCGACAACCTGGAATTCGGTCCGTCCGACGGCACGTTGGAGGAATAGGGGACCATGCAGCTGACCCTGCTGAAGAGCAAGATCCATCGCGCCACCGTAACCGACGCCAACCTCGACTACGAAGGCAGCTGCGCGATTGACGCGGACCTGCTTGAGGCCAGCGGCCTGCGTGAGTACGAGCGGGTGGAGATATACAATGTCACCAATGGCGAGCGATTCGCCACCTACGCCATCCGCGGGGAGCGGGGCTCGGGCGTCATCTCCATGAACGGCGCCGCGGCCCACAAGGCCTCCGTGGGGGATCTGGTGATACTTTGCGCATACGCCGGGCTGGCGGAGGAAGAGGCCGAGGAGCACCAGCCGCGGATCGTCTGGGTGGACGAGCGGAACCGGATCCGCCGCACCTCCGGAGTTCCCGGGCGGGCCGCCTGAGACGCCTCCCTCGACGGCCGGGCCGGCGGCGGACAATGGATAGGCCCCGATGAACAGCGCCGAATGCCTGGTCACGTGTCTCGAGAACGAAAATACGCGCTTTGTCTTCGGCCTGCCGGGCGAGGAGACCCTGGCCCTCTACGAGGCCCTCCGGGAGAGCCCCATCCGGGTGGTCACCTGCCGGCACGAGCAGGGAGCGGCCTTCATGGCGGACGTCCACGGCCGCCTCACCGGGCAGCCGGGGGTCTGCGTATCCACCCTGGGGCCCGGGGCCACGAACCTGATCACGGGGGTGGCCGACGCGGACCTGGACCGGGCCCCCCTGGTGGCCATCACCGGCCAGGCCAGCCTCGACCGCACCCACAAGGAATCCCACCAGTACCTGGACCTGGTCGCCCTGTTCCGCCCCATCACCAAATGGAACGCCCAGATCAAGCGGGGCGAGGTGGTGCCGGAGATGGTGCGCCATGCCTTCCGCGAGGCCGCCCTGGAGAAGCCCGGGGCCACCCACCTGGACCTGCCCGAGGACGTGGCCGATGCCCCCGTACGTGCCGACGCCACGCCCCTGCCTTCCCAGCCCCTGCCCCGGCCCGAGCCGCCCATGCCGGAGCTGGAGCAGGCCGCCGATTTCCTGTCCCGCAGCCGCAACGCCCTGATCCTGGCCGGCAACGGCGTGATCCGCGCGGGCGCCTCCGACGCCCTGCGCTACTTCGCCCGCAGCCTGAACATCCCGGTGGCCCACACCTTCATGGCCAAGGGCGTGTTCCCGTACAACGATCCCCTCGCCATCATGACCGCCGGCATCCAGGCGCGGGACTACGTGGCGTGCGGCTTCGAAGCCGCCGACGCCATCGTCTGCGTGGGCTACGACGCCACCGAGTACGCCCCCAAGAGCTGGAATCCCAACCGCGAAAAGCCCATCCTGCACATCGCCCAGACCCCGGCGGAGCTGGATTCCCACTACACCACCGAGGTGGAGGTGGTGGGGGATCTGGAAAGCGCCCTGAACTACCTGGCGGAGGCGGTGGCCCCGCGCGCCGACAACATCATTCCCCAGCTCCACGATCCGGTGATGCGGGAGCTGCGCGCCCACAACGAGGACACCTCGGTGCCCTTCAAGCCCCAGCGGGTGCTGTGGGACCTGCACCGGGTGCTCGATCCGCGCGACATCGTGGTCTCCGACGTGGGGGCGCACAAGGTCTGGGTGGCGCGCATGTTCCCGTCCTCGGTGCCCAACACCTGCTTGATCAGCAACGGCTTCGCCTCCATGGGGATCGCCCTGCCGGGCGCCATCGCCGCCAAGCTCACCCGTCCCGAGCGCCGGGTGGTGGCCGTGGCCGGGGACGGCGGCGCGCTGATGAACATCCAGGAGCTGGAGACGGCGGTGCGGCTGGGCACGCCCTTCGTGCTGCTGGTGTTCGCCGACGGCATGTACGGGCTGATCGAGTGGAAGCAGCAGCGCCGCTACGGCCACTCCACGGAGGTGGGGTTCGGCAATCCGGACTGGGTGCGGCTGGCGGAGAGCTTCGGCGCGCTGGGGGCGCGGGTCACCACCAGCGAGGAGCTGCGTCCGGCCCTGCAGTGGGCCGTGGACCAGGACCGGCCGGTGATCCTGGAGGTGCCCATCGACGCCCGGGAGAACCTCAAGCTCACCGAGCAGCTCGGTGAGCTGGTCTGCCCGATCTAGCCGGGAGCTTGCGCCTGCGGCGAAGGGCGGGCGCACGATGCGAGGGCGGGCCCGCCCGGGATCCCGGGCGGAGGCGCTTTCGAAGGTGGTACCGGGGGCCGGACTCGAACCGGCACGGGCTAGCGCCCAGCAGATTTTGAGTCTGCCGCGTCTACCAATTTCGCCACCCCGGCATGGGACGGCATTCTAGCACCCCCTCCGCAACGAGAGCCAGCCGGGCGCCAGGAAGGATTTGGAATCCGGGGCGTCGACCGCTACCATTGCCCGCTTGAGCGAACCAGCTAAGGAGTCGTCCATGGCGCAGACTTTCCAGTGGATCGGTACGGCCCACGCCCAGGCGGGCGGCGCCGCGGAGGGCCCCGGCTTCGTGGCCACCCTGGTGCCCCTGATCCTCATCTTCGTCATCTTCTACCTGCTGATCATCCGGCCGCAGAGCAAGCGGATGAAGCAGCACCGGGAGATGGTCCAGAACCTCGAGAAGGGCGACGAGGTGATCACCGGCGGCGGCTTCTACGGACGCGTGGTGCGGGTCAACGACGACACGGTGACCGTTGAGCTCGCCGAAGGGGTGCGGGTCAAGTCCCAGCGGGAGAGCATCCAGACCGTACTGCCCAAAGGCACCCTCAAGGACTGACCGCCCGTCATGAACCGATATCCCCTATGGAAGTACGCGGTAATCGCCGGCGCCATCCTGCTGGCGATCCTGTATGCCATCCCCACCTTCTACGGCACCGACCCCGGCCTCCTGGTGAGCTCCACCCAGGGCCAGTCCCGGGACGTGGATCTGGAGGAAGTGAAGGGCGCCCTCGACGACTCCGGTGTGGAATACCAGGGCATCCTGCGTCATGACCGGGGCGTGGCGGTACGTTTCGACGAGCGCGAGAGGCGCGAGGAGGCCCGGGACCTCCTCCGGGAGCGGCTCGACGACCATGCGGTGGGGCCCATGCGCCTGTCCGCGGTGCCCGGCTGGCTCCAGGCAATGGGTGGCAAGACCATGGCCCTGGGCCTGGACCTGCGCGGCGGGGTGCACCTCGTCATGGAGGTGGAGGTGGCCAAGGCCGTCGAGCGGGCCTACGAACGCTACGTGGATGACCTGCGCACGGCCTTCCGCGAGGCGGAGATCCGCTATCGCGATGTTCAGCTGGTGGAATCGGAAGAGGACACCCACCTCCGGCTCAAATTCGACAGTCCCGCGGAGGCCGAGAAGGCCGAGGATGTCGTCGGGAATCAGTACCGGGAGCTGAGCCTGTCCCCCAGCGAGCGCGGGGGCGAGTTCCTGCAGGCGCGGGTTACCTCCGAGGAGCGCAGTCGGCTCCAGGAGTGGGCGCTGGAGCAGAGCATCACCACCATGCGAACCCGCGTGAACCAGCTCGGCGTCTCCGAGCCGGTGATCCAGCAGCAGGGCGAGGATCGGGTGGTGGTCCAGCTGCCGGGCATCCAGGACACCGCGCGCGCCAAGGAGGTGGTGGGCTCAACCGCCCAGCTCGAGTTCAAGCTGGTGGACGAGGAGAACAGCGTAGAAAAGGCCCTCGATGAGGGAGCGCCGCCCGGCTCCGACATCTACTACGGCCGCCAGGAGGGCCAGCCCTTCCTGCTCGAAAAGCGGACCGCCCTGTCCGGGGAGTTCATTACCGACGCCCGGTCCGGGTTCAGTCAGCAGGACAACCAGCCGCTGGTGCACGTGAGCTTCGATTCCCGGGGCGCCCGCCTGTTCGGCCGCCTCACCGGGGACAACGTGGGGCAGCGCATGGCCATCCTCCTGGACGAGGAGGTGATCACCGCACCGGAGATCCAGGAGCGGATCGGCGGCGGCCGGGCCCAGATCACCGGCATGGAGAACTCCGAAGAGGCCCACGACGTGGCCCTGATGCTGCGGGCCGGGGCCTTGCCGGCACCGGCCCATGTGGTGGAGGAGCGCACGGTGGGGCCGACCCTGGGCCAGGACTCCATCGAGCAGGGCTTCAACTCCATCGTCATCGGCTTCCTGCTGGTGGTGGCCTTCATGGCCGTGTACTACCGCCTGTTCGGCCTGGTGGCGGACGTGGCCCTGGTCCTCAATCTGGTGTTCATTGTGGCCGTCATGTCCCTGTTGCAGGCGACCCTGACCCTGCCCGGCATCGCCGGCATCGTGCTTACGGTGGGCATGGCCGTGGACGCCAACACATTGATCTTCGAGCGCATCCGCGAGGAGGTGCGGGTGGGCAATACGCCCCACGCGGCCATCAACGCCGGCTACGGCAAGGCACTGTCCACCATCGCCGACGCCAACATCACCACCCTGATCGCGGCCCTGGTGCTGTTCCAGTTCGGCAGCGGCCCGGTGAAGGGCTTCGCCGTGACCCTGTCGGTGGGCATCCTCACCTCCATGTTCACCGCCATCATGGTGACCCGGGCCATCATCAATCCGTCCGTGGGCCGGCGCCGGCTCGCGCGGCTATCCATCGGGGAGGGCTGAGCCATGCACCTGGTACCCCAGGACACCCACATCCCCTTCCTCGGGCATCGCCGCAAGGCCTTTGCCTTCTCCCTTCTGCTCTTGCTGGTGGCCGTTGGCAGCCTGCTGATACGCGGCCTGAACTTCGGCATCGACTTCACCGGCGGCACCCTGGTGGAGGTGGGCTACAGCCAGGAGGTCTCGGTGGCGGAGGTGCGGGAGGACCTGCACGCGGCCGGGATCGACCGGGTCATCGTGCAGACCTTCGGGGCCCCCGAGGACATCCTGGTGCGGGTCCCCACCACCCAGGGCCGGGACTCGGGCACGGTCTCCAACGAGGTCCTCGAGGCCCTGCGTACCGGGGCCTCCGAGGGGGTCTCGGTGGAGATGCGCCGGGTGGAGTTCGTGGGCCCGCAGGTGGGGGAGGAGCTGACTCAGCAGGGCCTCCTGGCCCTGCTCTACGCCCTGATCGGCATCCTGATCTACGTTTCCTGGCGCTTCGAGCTGCGCTTCGCCGTGGGCAGCGTGGCCGCCCTGCTGCACGACGTCCTGATCACCCTGGGGGTGTTCTCCCTCACCGGCCTGGAGTTCGACCTGCCCGTGGTGGCGGCCATTCTGGCGGTGATCGGTTACAGCCTCAACGACACCATCGTGGTGTTCGACCGGATTCGCGAGAACCTGCGCAAGATGCGCAAGGCGGGGACCGAGGAGGTGATGAACGCCAGCGTCAACCAGACCCTGGCCCGGACGGTGGTTACCTCCTTGACCACCCTGCTGGTGCTGCTCAGCCTGTTCTTCCTGGGCGGTCCCGTGATCCACGGCTTCGCCGCCGCCCTGATCGCCGGCGTGCTCATCGGCACCTACTCCTCGGTCTTTGTGGGCGCGCCCCTGGCGCTGGTCCTCGGGGTGACCCGGAGCGACATGATGAGCCGCAAGCCCCGCGAGGAGCCGGAGGCCGGGGAGGTGCACGGCCCCTGAGCCGCCCGCCGTCCGCGTCCCATCGGGCCGTCCCTCCGGGGGCGGCCTTTTTTCGCTTCGCGGCCGGGACCGGCCATCATCCCCTCGCCGTCGCCGGGCGCTCGGGGTGTCCTATTTCCGGAACAGCCAGATCACCAGGCTGATCAGCAGGCTGATGAGGATGGAGGTGGTGAGGGGGAAGTAGAAGTGAAAGTTGTCCCGCTGGATGACGATGTCGCCCGGCAGGCGTCCCAGCCCCGACTTCTGGAGCAGGGGCCAGAGCAGTCCCAGGACGATGAGGACGATTCCGAGTACGATCAGGACGCGCGACATCCGGCTCCGCTCCTTGGCAGGGGTGGGGAGGAAATGTAGATGGGGCCGGAGGGTCCGTTTGGCAAGGGCGGGGAAGGGAGCCGGATGGGCGCGGGCTGGCCCTCTCAGGAGCGCAGGGCGTCGATCTTGGCGGCGAGGATGAAGTCGTTCTCGGAGAGGCCGCCGATGGCGTGGGTGGTCAGGCGGACCACCACCTTGCCGTAGCCCACCTCCAGGTCCGGGTGGTGGTTCTCCTCCTCCGCGACGTCCTTGATGCGGTTGACGAAGTCCACCGCCTCCACGAAGTTCTTGAGCTTGAAGCCCTTCTTGAGCTGGCGCTCGTCGGCGGTTACGGTCCAGGGGTTCTTCTGGGCCTCGGGGGAGGCGTTGAGCTCCTGGAGCAGGGACTGGGCCTCCTCGCCGGAGAGGGGCGGGGTGCCGCCCTCGCACGGGGCGCAACGTTTATCGGTCAATTCCATGGGGTCGGCTCCGTCGGGGTTGTCCGGCCGGGCGTACCGGCCAGGGTCCGTTGTATCCTGAAACAGGTATCATCGGCCCGGAGGCGGGTCAAACCGGGCCCCTTGCCGGCCCGGTGCCCAGCAGGCGAGGTATGGCGCATGGAAGATCGTCTCTACACCGCCGAGGAGGTGCGTCGCCTGGATCGCGCGGCCATGGACGCCGGCATCCCGGGTCTGGTGCTCATGGAGCGGGCCGGGGAGGGGGTGGTGGACGCCATCGCTGGCCGCTGGCCGCGGACCGGCGCGCTCCGCGTGGTGGTCCTGGCCGGTGGCGGCAACAACGGCGGGGACGGCTACGTGGTGGCGCGCCGGCTGCGCGAGCGGGGCTGCCGGGTGGACCTGATCGCCGCCTCGGACCCCGACGGCTTGCGCGGGGACGCGGCCCAGGCGGCCCGGCGCTGGCGGGAAGGGGGCGGCGAGGTCCTGCCGGCCACTGCCTCCCCGGCCGGGTACGACCTGGTGGTGGATGCCCTGCTGGGAACGGGTCTGGACCGGGAGGTCCGGTCCCCCTACCGGGGGCTCATCGAGGCGGTGAACGCCGACCCCGCTCCGGTGGTGGCCGTGGACGTCCCCTCCGGGCTCAACGCCGACACCGGGCAGGCGCTGGGTGCGGCCGTCCGGGCCGAGCTGACCGTGACCTTCGTGGGCCTGAAGCGGGGACTGTTCACCGGCGAGGGGCCCGGCACCGCCGGGGAGCTGCGCTTCGAGGGGCTGGGGATTCCCGAGGCTGTCCGGGCCGCCCGGCACCCCCCGGGCCGCCGCCTGAGCGCCGATACCGTACGGCTCGCCCCGCGTCCCGGAAACGCCCACAAGGGGGATTTCGGTCGGGTGGGGGTGATCGGCGGGGCCGCCGGGACCACCGGCGCCGCGGTCATGGCCGGCTGGTCGGCCCTGCGGGGCGGGGCCGGGTGGGTGGTATGCTGCCTGCCGGGGGAGGTTTGCCCGCAGGCGACGGCGGTCCGCCCGGAGCTGATGGCCGCGGCCTGGGACCCGGATGCGGGGCTGCCCGCGTCCGTCACCGCCCGGCCCGGGGTCCTGGCGGTGGGGCCGGGGATGGGGCGCTCCGCCCAGGCCCGCACCCTGCTGGAACAGGCCCTGGAGCAGCCCGTCCCGGTGGTGGTGGATGCCGACGGCCTGAACCTCCTTGCCGACCACCCCCACCTGGCCGAGGCCGCGGCCGGGCGGGAAGCGCCCACGGTGCTCACCCCCCACCCCGGGGAAGCCGCGCGGCTCCTCGGGACGGAGCCCGGCCGGGTGCAGGCGGACCGCTTCGAGGCCGCCCGGCGGATCGCGGAACGCTACGCCGCCGTGTGCTGCCTGAAGGGGGCCGGAACCATTGTCCAGGCCCCGGAGGGCCGCTACGCCGTGAGCACCACGGGCAACCCGGGAATGGCCATGGCCGGCCAGGGGGACGTCCTGACCGGGGTCGTGGCCGCCCGGCTGGCGGCGGAACGGTCCGAGCCCTTCCAGGCGGCCTGCCGCGCCGTCTGGGCCCATGGACGGGCCGCCGACCGGGTGGCGAGGGAGCGCGGCCCCTTCGGTTACACCGCCACGGAATGCGCCGATGCGCTGCCCGGGGTCTGGGCGGAGCTGACCGCTCCGGCCCGCCCGGCGGCCAACAACTAGAACGGAGAGAGCATGCCCAAAGCACGCGAGATCATGACCCCGGATCCGGTATCGGTCACCGAGGACACCGGAGTCCAGGAGGTGGCCGATCTGCTGCTGGAAACGCAGCACCACGGGGTCCCGGTGGTGGACGAGGACAACCGCCTGGTGGGTCTGGTCACCGATTCGGACCTGGTGGACAGCAACAAGCGCATCCATCTGCCCACCATGATCACCATCCTCGACACCCTGATTCCCATCTCCGGGGTCAAGCAGTACGAGGAGGACCTGCGCAAGGCCACCGCCACCACCGCCGGGGACCTGTGCACCCGGGACGTGGACTACGTGACCCCCGAGGCCGACCTCTCCGAGGTGGCCACCCTCCTGTCCGAGCACCACATCCACATCGTCCCCGTGCTCGATGAGGACCAGAAGCTCCTCGGGGTCGTCACCAACACCGACATTATCCGGGCCCTCAGCCACCGGGGATAGCCGCCTTGGAAGCGGAGCGCCGCATCGAGGGGGAACAAGCCCAGGAGGCGCTGGGGGAGCATCTGGCCGCCTCCCTGCGCCCCGGCATGGTCATCCACCTGCGCGGGGAGATCGGCGCGGGCAAGACCACCCTCGTGCGCGGACTGCTGCGCGGACTGGGGGTGGAGGGTCCCATCAAGAGTCCCACCTATACGCTGGTGGAACCGTACGAAGGGTACGCCGGCCCCGTTTACCATTTTGATCTGTATCGGCTGTCCGACCCCGAAGAGTTGCAATTTTTCGGGGCGGAGGAGTACTTTTGTCCGAGATGCATTTGTATCTTGGAATGGGCGGAACGGGCTGGGAATGTCCTGCCCCCTCCGGACGCAATTATTGAAACCAGCTACCTGGATGCCGAGGGCCGGAGGATCCGGTTGAAGGCGGGATCCGACGCTGGGCGCTCCCTGGTCGAGGGATTCACCGGCTATGGCGGGGATACCGATGCGGATTAAGATTCAGGGCCGTTTCCTGGGGATGGCCCTTATAATGGTAATTCTTTTCCCGTGGTCCCTTGCCGCTAGCGCAAATACCGTAAGGGATATCCGGATGTGGACGGCCCCGGACCATACCCGGGTGGTCCTGGACCTGGACGGCCAGGTGGACCATCGGCTGTTCCGCCTTAAGGACCCTGACCGGGTGGTGGTGGACCTGGAAGGGGTCGAGAACGAGGCGGACGCCAAGGGCCTGGACCTCCCCGACCCTGTCCTCGATGCCGTTCGCACCGGCCAGCCGGAAAGCGACACACTCCGCGTGGTGATGGACCTGCGTCAGGAAGTCAAGCCCAAGACCTTCCAGCTCGAAGCGCACGGCCGTCACGGCCATCGGCTGGTGATCGACCTCTACCGCGAGGAGGGAGGGGAGCACCCGGTGGCCGAGGCCCGGGAGCGCACCCGCGCGGACGAGGTGCTGGTGGCCGTGGACGCCGGGCACGGCGGCGAGGATCCCGGAGCCATCGGGCCCGGCGGGGTGCAGGAAAAGGACGTGGTGCTCGAGATCGCCAAGCGAGTGGCGAAAAAGCTCGATGAGAAGCCCGGGATCCGGACCTTCCTTGTCCGGGATGGGGACTATTTTGTCGAGCTGGAAGAGCGGACGAAGATGGCCCGCGAGGCCAATGCGGACCTGTTCTTGTCCGTCCACGCGGATGCCTTCCACAATCCCGATGCCCAGGGCGCATCCGTGTATGCCCTTTCGCGCAAGGGGGCTTCTGACGAGGCGGCGGCATGGCTGGCGCGCAGCGAGAACAAGGCCGATCTGGCCGGCGGGGTGGATCTGGGGCAGGTGGACGAGGTGGTGGCCTCGGTGCTCCTCGACCTGTCGCAGACGGCCACCATCAGCGACAGCCTGGACTTGGGAACGGGGATTCTGGACCAGCTGGACGGCCTGACCCGGTTGCACAGCGACGAGGTGGGCCAGGCCCCGTTCCGGGTCCTGAAGTCCCCGGATGTCCCGTCCCTTCTCATCGAGGCCGGCTTCATCTCCAATCGGGAGGAGGCCCGGCGCCTGCAGAGCGGGCAATACCAGAAGCGCATCGCCCGTGCGGTGGCCAACGGCAGCTCCCGCTTCCTGAAGGAACGGGACATGCGGCCGACGGTCGCCAGCGGGGAGGGTTCCGCCATCGAATACACGGTGCAGGAGGGAGACACCCTCTGGTCCATCGCCGAGCAGCACCAGACGAGCGTTTCGACCATCAAGGAGGCCAACGACCTCCAGGGCTCCACGGTCCTCGTTGGGAAGGTGCTGGAGATCCCCTGAGGGAGTAGAATGGCGCCTCCAGAGGGGCGCCACCCTGCAAGCCCACGGTGCCTTACGAGCCCACGGTCCCCGGACCCCTTCCCCGAATGTCCCCTTATGTCCATACGCCAGCTGCCTGAGCACCTTGCCAACCAGATCGCGGCCGGGGAGGTCGTGGAACGGCCGGCCTCCGTGGTCAAGGAACTGGTGGAGAACAGCCTGGACGCGGGCGCCGACCGCATCGCCATCGAGGTGGAGCAGGGCGGCGGGAAGCTGATCCGCGTGCGGGACAACGGGCAGGGCATGGACCCCGAGGACGCCCCCCGGGCCCTGGCCCCGCACGCTACCAGCAAGCTCCGGGACGTGGCGGATCTGAGCCGGATCGCCACCCTCGGTTTCCGGGGTGAGGCCCTGCCGAGCATCGCCTCCGTGTCGCGCCTGACGCTCACCACCCGCGAGGCCCGACGGGAGGAGGGCGTGAAGGTGGCCCCGGGAGCGGACGGGCTGGAGGTGGTGCCCGCGGCCCATCCGCCGGGCACCACCGTGGAGGTCCGGGACCTGTTCCACAACACCCCCGCCCGGCGCAAGTTCCTGCGCACCGAGAAGACCGAGCTCAGCCACGTGGTGGAGGCGGTCCGGCGCGCCGCCCTGGGCGCCATGGACACGGCCTTCACCCTGTCCCACAACGGCCGCAGCCACTTCCAGCTGCCGGCGGTGGAGACCTGGGACGACGCGGAGCGCCGGGTGGGGCGTCTGCTGGGGGAGCCATTCGCCGACAACGCGGTGCACCTGGTGCAGGACAGCGGCGACGGCCTGCGGCTGTCGGGCTGGGTCATCCTCCCCACCGCCGCCCGGGGGAAGCGGGACCAGCAGTACTTCTTCGTGAACCGGCGTCCGGTGCGGGACCGGCTGCTGGGCCATGCCGTGGCGGAGGCGTACCGGGACGTGCTCTACCAGGATCGGCACCCCGCCTACGCCCTGTTCCTGGAGGTGGATCCCGCGGAGGTGGACGTCAACGTCCACCCCACCAAGCACGAGGTGCGCTTCTCCGACGGCCGGCGCATCCACGCCTTCATCCGCCACGCCGTGGAGGAGGCCCTGGGGGCGGTGCGGCCCGGGGAGCCCACGGCCCGGCGGGAGCCGACGGCAAGCGTGCCGTCGCCGGGCCCCGCCGGCGGCGGGGCCGGGCGCCCGGGACCCGCCGGCCCCGCTCCGGCGGGTGGGCAGGTCCGGCTGGGCCTGCGGGAGGCGCCCGCCGCCTACGCGGAGCTTTACGGGAGCGCCGCCGGTCCGGTCGGGGAGGAGGCCCCGGTGGAGACGCCCGACGAGGAGCCGGGTGCGACCGGAGAGGCGGGGGAAACGGGCGGGACGCCGCCCCTCGGACACGCCCTGGCCCAGATCCACGGGGCCTTCATCCTCGCCCAGACCGAGAACGGGGTGGTGCTGGTGGACCAGCACGCCGCCCACGAGCGAATCACCTACGAGCGCCTGAAGCGGGCCTACCAGGAGGACGGGGTGGAGCGCCAGGCGCTGCTGGTGCCGGTGGCCGTCAACCTTGCCGAGCGGCACATGGTCCTGCTGGAGGAGGAGGCCGGGACCCTGGAGCGCCTCGGCTTCCGGGTGGATCCCGCCGGGCCACGCCGCGCCCTGATCCGGGAGGCCCCGGCCATGCTTGCGGAGGCCGACCTGGGGCTCCTCCTGGAGCGGACGCTGGACACCCTGGCCCGGTACGGCTCCGGGGCCCCCGTGGCCGAGGCGGCCAACGAGGTGCTCGCGGAGATGGGCTGCCACGGCTCCGTGCGGGTCAACCGGCGCCTCACCCGCGAGGAGATGGACGCCCTCCTTCGGGACCTGGAGCGCACCGAGCGGGGGGGACAGTGCAACCACGGCCGCCCCACCTACGTCCACCTGTCCATGCAGGCCCTGGACCGCTTCTTCCTGCGCGGGGAATAGCGGTGGGGGAGCGCTGCGCGCTGTTCCTCATGGGCCCTACCGCCGTCGGCAAGACCGATCTGGCCCTGGCCATCGCCGACGAGTTCCCGGTGGCCCTGATCAATGCCGATTCCGCCCAGGTGTACCGGGGCATGGACGTGGGCACCGCCAAGCCCTCCCCGGAGGTGCGGGCCCGGTATCCGCACGCCCTGATGGATTTCCGCGATCCGGCCGAGCCCTTCTCGGCGGGGGAGTACGCGCGGGCGGCCCGGCGCGAAGCGGAGGCGTGCCTGGGCCGGGGCCGGGTGCCGCTGCTCGTGGGCGGGACCGGCCTGTACTTCCGCGCCTTCGCCGAGGGCCTGGCGGAGCTGCCCACCGCGAATCGAGAGCTGCGGGACCGGCTGCGGTCGGAGGCCGAGCACGAGGGGTGGCCCGCCCTGCACGAGCGCCTGCGGCGTCTGGACCCGCAGGCCGCGGGCCGGATCCATCCCCGCGATGGCCAGCGCATCCTGCGTGCCCTGGAGGTCTGCGAAGCCACGGGGCGCCCCCTTTCGGAGCTCCAGAGGGAGGAAGGCCTTCCCTCTGCGGATTTTCCCATCCTGCGCCTGGCCCTGTGGCGGCCCCGGGAGGAGCTGTGGCGGCGCATCGAGGCGCGCTTCCGGGCCATGCTGGAAGGGGGGCTCGAGGAGGAGGTCCGCGCCCTGGTGCAGGCCGGGGTGGATCCGGACGCGCCCGCCCTGCGCTCCGTGGGCTATCGGCAGGTGCGCGAACATCTGGAGGGGCGGCGAAGCCGCGAGGAGCTTCTGGAGGCGGGTGTCGTGGCCACCCGGCGGCTGGCCAAGCGCCAGCTCACCTGGCTGCGGCGCGAGCCGGGGGTGGAATGGTACCGTCCCGAGGAGCGGGAGGCGGTGCTGGAGCGGGTACGCGAGTTCCTGCGTCCCCTGGGCTGGACAGGCCGGTGAGAAGGCTTGTCCTGTGCCCATTTCCCCCCTAAACTGCCCGTTTCCACGGTAACTGCAATGCACTTGACGGCCACTTCAGGAGGGCGAACGTGGCATGGAATGAGCCCGGCGGCCCCAACAAGGGAAACGACAAGAACCCCTGGGGGCAATGGGGCGGAGGCGGCAGCGGTGGCGGCGGCGGCCAGCAGCCCCCCGACCTCGATGAGATCATCCGCAAGCTCAAGGCCAAGTTCGGCGGCTCCTCCGGAGGTGGTGGGGGCGGCATCCTCGGCGGCGGTGGCCCGGGGTTCAGCGGCCGCGGCATCGCCATCGTGGTCGGCATCGCCCTGCTGTTGTGGCTGGCCAGCGGCATCTATGTGGTGAACCCCGACGAGCAGGGCGTGGTGAAGCGGTTCGGCAAGCACACCATCTCCACCGAGCCGGGCCTCCATTATCACCTGCCGTGGCCCATCGAATCCGTCCACACCCCCAAGGTCACCCAGGTGCGCCGCATCGAGGTGGGCTTCCGGGACCGCCCGGGCCGTGAGGAATCCATGCACATCCCCAAGGAAGCCCTGATGCTCACCGGGGACGAGGCCATCGTGGATCTGCAGTTCGCCGTGCAGTACCACATCTCCGATGCGGCCAAGTACCTCTTCGAGGTCAGCGACCCCGATGGGGCCGTCCGCGCCGCCGCCGAGACGGCCATCCGCGAGGTGGTGGGCCAGCGGCCCATCGACGACGTCCTCACCCAGGCCCGAGCCGAGGTGGCCCAGGAGACCTTGGACCTGATGCAGTCCATCCTTGACCACTACAACACCGGCCTGCAGGTGGACGATCTCGCCCTGCAGAGCGCCCAGGCGCCTGACCCGGTGCGGGCGGCATTCCGCGACGTGATCAGCGCCCGGGAGGACCGCACCCGTGCCGTGAACGAGGCCCAGGCATACTCCAACGACATCCTGCCCCGGGCCCGCGGACGCGGCGAGCGGATCCTCCAGGAGGCCGAAGGCTACCGGGCCCGCATCGTGAAAGCCGCTCAGGGTAGCGCCTCCCGTTTCCGGGACGTCTTCGAGGAGTACCAGAACGCTCCCGAAGTCACCAGCCGGCGCCTGTACCTGGAGACCATGGAACAGGTCCTGGAGCGTAGCGAGAAGGTGATGGTGGATATCCCCGAATCCGGCAATCTGCTCTATTTGCCCATCCAGGAGGTGCTGAAGCAGCGCAAGAGTGATTCCGGCAAGGAACAGGGCGGGGGGGCCGAAAAGGCCGATCAGGACGCCGGAGAGGACGACGGCCGGGAGACCCAGCGTACGGAACAGGTCCGGGAGAAGTTTGAACGACGTCTCGAGCGCATCCAGGAGGGAGAGAGCCGATGAACCGCATAGTCGGAATCGCCATCGCCGTGGTTCTGGTGCTCGGGGCCATCACGGCGGCCTTCTCCCTCTTCACGGTGGACGAGACCGAGTCCGCGGTGGTCCTGCAGTTCGGTGAGCCGCGGGCCTCCGTGACCGAGCCCGGGCTGAACGTCAAGCGGCCCTTCGTCCAGAACGTCAAGTACTTCGACGCACGCGTCCTGGACTTCGACGACGAGGCGCGAACCTACGTCACCAGCGACAAGAAGAACCTCATCATCGACTCCTACGCCAAGTGGCGAATCGACGACCCCCTTCGGTTCTACGTCAGCGTGACCAACCAGATGACGGCCCAAAGCCGGCTGGGGGACCTGATCCGTTCCCAGCTGCGCGAGGAGATCGGCCGGCGGGACCTCCAGCAGACGGTATCCGGCGAGCGCCGGCAGGTGATGGAGAACCTCACCAAGGTGGTGAGCGAGCAGGCGGAGAAACTGGGCATCGAGGTGCTCGACATCCGCATCAAGCGGACCGACCTGCCGGAGGAGAACGAGCAGGCCGTCTACGACCGCATGGCCACCGAGCGCGAGCGGGAGGCCCGCGAGTACCGGGCGGAGGGCGCCGAGCAGGCCGAGGAGGTGATGGCCAAGGCCGATCGCGAGCGCGAGGAGATCCTCGCCGAGGCCCGGCGCGAGGCGGAAGAGGTAATGGGCCGGGCGGACGCCGAGGCCACCGAGGTCTACAACTCCGCTTATACCAAGTCGCCGGAGTTCTTCGCCCTCTACCGCTCCCTGCAGAGCTACGAGAAGGCCTTCGACGACGGCGAGCTGATGCTGCTCAGTCCGGAGTCGGAGTTCTTCCGCTACTTCCAACAGTCGGAGGCGACGGAAACGGAATAAGAAGCTCGCACCGTGTGGCAGGAGCTGCTGTCGGCGATCGCGCTGGTGATGATCCTGGAGGGGCTGCCGTACTTCATCAGCCCCTCCGCCATGCGCCAGGCTCTGGCCCGGATCTTCACGTTGCCGGATCACGTCCTGCGGGGCGCCGGGCTGACCTTCATGGTTCTCGGTGTTCTCCTTCTGTTCCTGGTTCGCCGGACATTGTAGCCCCTGGAACCACAAGGGCATCGAGATAAGCCACTAGCCTTCGGAAGGGGGGTCCGATGGGGCTTCCATGGACACCACCATCCGTTCGTGAGGGCACGTTCCCGTGGCGAAGCTCAAGAAAATCCGTCTGGGCGACCTGCTGGTCAAGCACGGCGTCCTCTCCGAGGCCCAGCTCGGGGAAGCACTCCGCATCCAGCAGGAAAGCGGCAAGAAGCTCGGCGAGATCCTGGTTGAGCAGGGCCTGATCAGCGAGGAGGATCTGCTGGAGCTCCTCGCCGACCAGCTCGACGTGGAGGTCGTCGATCTCGGCCAGTACAGGGTGGATCCCGATGCCGCCCATGCCCTCTCGGAGTCCCTGGCCCGCCGGTTTCGGGCCCTCCCCCTCAAGCGCAAATCCGACGGCACCTATCAGGTGGCCATGGCCGATCCCACCGACGTCATGGCGTTGGACCACCTCGAGCAGTTCCTGGGCGCGGAGGTGGAGCCGGCGGTAGTGTCGGAGGCGGCGCTGCTACGGGCGCTGGACCGCGTGTACACCCGAAGCCACGAGATGAGCTCCCTGGCCGACGAGATCGACGCGGAACTGGGGGACGATTCTCAGCGCGGCCTCCCCGAGGTGGACCCGGGGTCCGAGGAGGCCCCGGTGGCCCGGCTCATCAACAGCCTGTTCACCCAGGCCGTGCGGATGGGGACCTCGGACATCCATGTGGAGCCCGACGAAAACTCCCTGCTGATCCGCTGCCGGATCGACGGGGTGCTGCAGGAGCGGATGCGGGCCGAGCGGCAGGTGGCGGAAACGGTGGTCTCGCGGCTGAAGCTGATGGCCGAGCTCGACATCGCCGAGCGCCGCCTCCCCCAGGACGGCCGCTTCCGGATCACGGTGAAGGGCCACCGCATCGACGTCCGGTTGTCCACCATGCCCACCCAGAACGGCGAGGCCGCCGTCATGCGCCTCCTCGATCAGTCCGCGGGCCTCATCGGGCTGGAGGAGCTGGGCATGGAGGAAGATGTCCGCCGTCGTTTCGAGCGCCTCGTGCGGGTCCCCCACGGCATGGTGCTTGTGACCGGCCCCACCGGCTCCGGCAAGACCACCACCCTGTATGCCGCCCTGAACCGGATCAACGACACCGGGCAGAAGATCATCACGGTGGAGGATCCGGTGGAGTACCGGCTGCCCCTGGTCAGTCAGGTCCAGGTGAATCCCCGCATCGATCTCACCTTCGCCCGCGTTTTGCGCTCCATCCTGCGCCAGGATCCGGACACCGTCATGGTGGGGGAGATCCGGGACCAGGAGACGGGCAGCATCGCCATCCGGGCCGCCCTGACCGGTCACCTGGTGTTCTCCACCCTCCATACCAACGACGCCCCGGGCACGGTCACCCGCCTGATCGACATGGGCCTGGAGCCCTTCCTGGTGGCCTCCAGCCTCCGCGGCGTGGTGGCCCAGCGCCTGGTGCGCCGCATCTGCCCGACCTGCAAGGTGGAGCACCGGCCTTCCCCGACGGTCCTCCAGGGGCTGGGTCTGGACCCCGTCGAGGCCGAGGGTACCGTCTTCTATCGCGGGGAGGGCTGCGCGGAATGCAACAACACGGGCTTCCGAGGCCGGGTGGGGATCTACGAGCTGATGGAAGTGGACGCCGGGGTGCGTGAGGCCATCGGTCGCAACGATCGCGCGGAGGTGGAGCGCGCCCTGGAGGCCCAGGAGGCCCACCGCACCCTGCGCGAGTCGGGCCTCGAGAAGGTCCGGGCCGGCGTCACCAGCCTGGAGGAGGTGCTGCGGGTCACCGCGGAGGACCAGGAATACGCCCATCTGGGTACGCCCTGAATGCCGACCTTCCGCTATCGGGCCAAAAACGCCCAGGGACAAGACTTGACCGGCACCCTGGAGGCCGAATCCCCCCAGGACGCGGCCGCGCGGCTTTCGGCCGACCACGCCGTTCCCCTGGAGATCGTCGAAGCGCGTGGGGGGCAGGGTCCGGATCGTACGGCCCTGCGGGATCGCCTGTTCCCCCGTAAGGTCCCCCTGGAGGCACTGATCCTCTTCAGCCGCCAGATGGCCACCCTGCTGCGGGCGGGGGTGCCCCTGCTGCGGGCCCTGGCGGGGCAGGTGGAGTCGGTGCCCAATCCGCGCCTGGGCGAGGTCCTGCAGGGGGTGCGGGAGACGGTGGAGGCCGGCCGGACCCTGGGCGACGGTCTGGAGCGGTATCCCGATGTCTTCCCCGAGCTCTTCGTGCACATGGTGAGCGTCGGGGAGGCGAGCGGCGAGCTTGCGGAGGCCTTCGAGCGGCTCGCCGGCTATCTGGAGCACGAGAAGGACACCCGCGACCGGGCCAAGCAGGCCCTGCGCTATCCGGCCATGGTGGTGACGGCCATCGCGGTGGCCCTGGTGGTCCTCAACGTGGTGGTCATCCCCAAGTTCGTGAGCCTGTTCGCCGATCTGGACACCGAGCTGCCCCTTCCCACCCGGCTCCTGATCGGCTTCTCCGACTTCACCCGCAGCCACGGGTGGCTGGTGGCCCTGCTCGCCATCGCCGCCGTCCTCGCCTTCCGCCGCTACATCGCCACGGAGCGGGGCCGGCGCCAATGGGACCGCTGGAAGCTGCGTCTGCCGGTGGTGGGGGACATCCTCTACAAGGTGGCCATGGCCCGCTTCACCCGTACCTTCGCCACCACGGTCGCCGCCGGGGTGCCGGTGGTGGAGGGGCTGACGGTTGCCGGCCGCGCCGTGGGGAACCGCTATGTGGAGGAGCGCGTGACGGCCATGCGGGCGGGGGTGGAGCGGGGCGACTCCCTGCACCGCGCCGCCCGGCGGGAAGGGCTGTTTCCCCTGACGGTGCTGCAGATGATCGAGGTGGGCGAGGAGGCCGGGGCCGTGGACGAGATGATGGACCGGGTGGCCGACTACCACGAGCGGGAGGCGGATCTGCGCATCGATACCCTGTCGAGCCTCATCGAGCCGGTGCTCATCGCCGTCATCGGCGCCATGGTCCTGGTGCTGGCCCTGGGGGTGTTCCTGCCCATGTGGGACATGGCGGCGGTTCTCTAGCGTGGGGGGAGGGAGCGACGCAGCGGCCGCGAGCCGTAATGCCGGCGCCCTGGGCGCCCGCGGGGTGCTCGTCCTGGGCCTGCTGGGGGCCGCCTTCGGGCTGGCCCTGTTCTTCAACGGCCTCCACATCCCGCTGCTGGCCGCCAGCGGCGTCCTGCTGGTGGCCGCCCTGGCCGTGGCCCTGGGCCAGGGCATCCACGCCGGCTGGCGGGTTCCGCGCTCGCCCGCCGCTGGGTGGCTGGTGGCGTGGTGGGTCTTCCTGGCGGTCAGCCTGGCGTGGTCCACCGTGGTCTACACCAGCAGCCTCTACTACTGGTGGCTGAGCGCCCTGCCCCTGACGTTTTACGCCCTGGTTCTGGCGCCGCGCCCGCAGGCCTGGGCCCGGACGGCCCTGACGGGCTACCTCCTCGCCGCCGGGGGCCTCGCCCTGTGGGCGCTGGTGCAGTTCTTCGCTCTGCCGGACACCTACGGCTACCGGGCCCACCACCCCCTGATCAACCCCAACAATCTCGCTGGCCTGCTCAACCTGGCCCTGCTGCCGGCGGTGGCCGGGTACCTGCGCACCGGCGATTCCCGCGCGGCCGCCTGGCGGCTGGGCGGCGTCCTGCTGCTGCTGGCCGGGGTGGTGGCCACTCAGAGCCGGGGCGGCTACGTGGGGCTGGGGCTGGGCCTCCTGGTGCTGCTGGCGGCGTGCCGCGGGGCCCCGGGGGCGGCCTGGCCGCGCCTGGCGGCGCTGGCCCTGGGCGGCGGCGCCGTTTTCGCCTTCATGAACGCCTGGGCGGGCGGGGAGGTGGGGCAGCGCCTGGAGACCCTGGGGGCGGCTGGGGCGCAGACCAGCCTCCTGACCCGCTTCGCCATCTGGGAGGGGACCTGGCACATGGTCCTCGACCGGCCCTGGCTGGGCTTCGGCCTGGGCACCTTCTTCCTCTTCTATCCCCGCTACCGGCTGCCCGCTGACGGCGGTTCGGGGGGCTACTACGCCCACATGGACCCCTTGCAGCTCTGGGCCGAGGTGGGGATCGGCGGGCCGGCGCTGCTCTACCTGTTCCTGACCGCGGTGCTGGTGCAGACGGTGCGGGCGGTCCGCGCGGAGGGTGTCGGGCCCGCCGGGCGCCTGCGGGTCCTCGGGCCCTTCGCCGGTCTGCTGGCGGTGGCCGTGCACACCCACATCACCTTCCACCTCTACATCCTGCCCCTTTTGATCGCCGCCGGCGTGGTCCTCGCCGCCTGGCAGGTGCAGTGCGAGGCGGCCCGGGGCCGGCAGCGGGCGTTGGTGCGGCTGCCGCGGGGCGCCCATCCGCGCGTCTGGCGGGCGGTGCTGGCGGGCGTGGTCGCCCTGGTGGTGCTGGACTTGGGCGCGGCGGCTGCCGGCGACCGGTTCATCCGCTGGGGGAAGGCGGCGGTGGAAGCCGGCGACACCGACGCGGCCCTGTCGCATTTCCACAATGCCCGGGCCGTGATCCCCAACAGCGACACCCCCTGGGCGCTGGGCGCCGAGATCCGTCTGGCCGCCCTGGGGACACCCCAGACCGCCTTGGACGCCGACCAGCGCCGGACCATCTACGGCGAAGCCCACCACCACCTCGACCGGGCCCAGGTCCGCAACCCGGCCCGGGCCCGGCTGGACCACCTGCGGGCCCGGCTCTACCTGGCCGCCCCGGAGGGTGTCGAGGAGGCGCCCAGCCGGCGGGCCGAGGACGCCTTCCGCCGAGCCCTGGCCAAGGACCCGAGGCTGGTGAAGGCCCGGCAGGGTTTGGCCGAGCTGCTGCTAGGCGACGGCCGCGAAAAGGCGGCCCGGGCGGTGCTGGAGGAAGGGCTGCAGTGGCCGTACCCGGGCCCGCGTGGACTGGCCCTCTATCTGCGCGCGGGAGAGCTGCGGGAGCGGGCGGGCGACGCCGCGGGCGCCCTGACCCTGGCCCGCTCGGCCCTGGAACGGATTCCGGCGGAGGCCGGAGAGGCCCGGTCCACCCTCCGGGCCCGGATCCGCGAGCTGGAGGCCGGGCTTGGAGCGCCTTGATCGGCGGTCCCATAGCGCACGTGCCCTGGAATGGGCCCTGGTGCTGCTGTTCATCCTCATCCTGAGCGGGGTGGTGCTGGATCGCTACGAGGCCCTGGAGGAGCGGAGCCTGGCCACGGTGGCCCGCCACGAGCACCGCCTCCTTGAGCTGCGCATCCAGATCCACCGCTACCGGCACGGCGAGTGGCCCGGGAGCCTGCGCGAGGTGCTGGGCGAGGATCCCCGAGACACCATCGGCGGCGCCCTGGAACCCCGGCGGGACGTCCTGGTGGACGACCGGGGCCGGGTGCTGGACCCCTTCGGTCGCCCCTACCGCTACGACCCGGAAAGCGGCGAGCTGGCCGCGCCCCGGGCCCCTGAATGACCCCTCCGCGTTTGACGTCTTTTGACAAACGCGATTTAATCTGTCCGCAATTCGAAGTGTTCTACGGGACGGCGGGGGGGCGATCCCGTTCCAAAGCGACGCGCGAAAGGAGCGGAGAGCCCATGCAAAAGGGACATGGGGGGTTTACCCTCATCGAGCTGGTGGTGGTGATCGTGATCCTGGGCATTCTGGCCGCGGCGGCCCTGCCCCGGTTCGTGGATCTGACCGATGACGCCGAAGAGGCCGCCGCTGAGGGCCTGAAGGGTTCCTTGGCGAGTGGGGTCAACATGGTCCGGAGCAAGGCCATGGCGCAGGGGAAATCGGGTGGGAGCTATCAGTCGGTGACCATCGACGGTACCTCCGTCGCCATCAACGATTCGGGCTGGCCATACAGAGATTCTACCAACCTGCTCGACGCCCTGATCCAGGAGCGCCCGGAAGGATGGTCTGTCAATCAAGAATCGACCAAGGACGGAAAAGGTATTTATTACAAGGATCCCTGGAAGATCGAATACGACCCGAACAACGGGAGCGTGTCCATCACCGAGTCCTGAAGGGCTTGGTTCTCAATTGAAAAGAGGGGGCCGAAAGGCCCTCTCTTTTTTTGAAAACAGGATTCCCCGTCTCCTATCCCTTTTTGGCTCAGGATTCAGGACGAAGGAGCTCAATTGGCCGTTCCCTGGAGCGCGAAACGAGGGATCCCCTCCGCGCAATATGGCTCCGGGCGCACCGAAGCGGGCTTCACCCTGGTGGAACTGGCGGCGGTCCTGGTGATCCTCGGCGTTCTGGCGGCGGTGCTGTTGCCGCGCATGCCGGGGTTGGGCGGTTTCCAGGTGCGGGCCGGGGGCGACCGGCTGGCTTCCGGGCTGCACTTCGCCCACCAGCAGGCCATGTCCCGGGCGCGCTTCGTCCGGGTCCAGCCCGGGGAGCCCGAGCCGGGGGCGTTCCGAATCGAGCGGTGCGCGGGCGCGGCGAAGCGTCCCGCCGACTGCGCCTGGGAGACGCTTTCGCCGCCCGACGCCGCGGGCGCGGACTGGACCCTGGGGCCCGGCCTGGCCTTCGGCGCGGCGGACCCGGTGTACTTCGATCCCCTCGGCCGCAGCGTGGACGCGGACGGAGGGGTAACCGATCGGAGTCTGTCGGCGGGCGGGGGCCGGGTGGCCGTGACCGTCCTCGGCGAGACCGGCCATGTCCGGGATGGCTAGGCCGGAGGCGGGCTTGACCCTGGTGGAGCTGGTGGTGGCCATGGTGGTCATCGCCGTGGGCGCCACCGCCGTGCTCCTGCTGCTCGGCCAGGGCTTCCGCTCCAGCCCCGACCCCCAGCTGCGCATCAAGGCGGTGGAGCTGGGCCAGTCCTACATGGAGGAGGCCTTCACCAAGGCCTGGGACGAGGCCACGCCCCCCGGCGGCGGCTGCGTAGACGCCGGCGACACCGCCTGCCCCGGGGGGCCGGCGGCGGTCTGTCCCGGTTCCTGCGGTCGCGATGGCGGCGAAGATCGCGGTACGGAGAACGACGTGGACGACTTCCACGGCCTCGCGGAGGGGGAGGCCTGCGGCCACGCCGCCCCCCTGCGCGATGCCTCCGGCAACAAGCGTCCCGGGCGCTACGCCGGCTACTGCGTGGAGATCTCCGTGGCCACGGGGGTGGGGGACGAGTTGCCGGATGTGGCCGCCGACGACGCCAAGCGTCTGGACGTTACGGTCACCGATCCGCGCGGGCTGGCCACCACCTTCACCGCCTACCGGTTGAACTTCTAGCCATGCCCGCCGCGCGCGAGACCGATCCCCGCGGCTTCACCCTGGTGGAGCTGGTGGTGGTCGTGGTGCTGGTGGGGATCCTGGGCTACGTGGGGGTTACCCTCCTCGGGGGCATGGTCCGAGGCTACACCGACGCCGGGGCTCGGCAGGAGCTGGCGGGAACCGGCCGGATGGCCGTTGAGCGGGCGGTCCGCGAGGTGCGGCGCGGCGTTCCCGGCTCCTTCCGCTGCGATGACGGCGCCTGCGACGGGGCGGGGCGCATGAGCTTCCTTTCCGCCGGCGCGGGGGGGCGCTACGTGGCCACCGGGCCCGCCGACTCACGCCTGCAGGTCCGCCGGGACGGCGACACCTTTACCGCCTATGGGCTGGAAGGGCTGGATCCCGACTGGCAGCTGGTGGTGTATCCGATGGACGCCGACGCCCTTCACGGCGGGGCCGGATCCGGGCCGCGCTCCCGGGTCGCCGCGGTGGACGACCGCTCCTCCGGCGAGACCATCGAGCACCGCATCACCCTGGCCGACTCCGATTCCTTCCCCCGTCACCCCCCGGCGCGCCGCGTCTACGGCGTGGACCGGCAGGTCACCCTGTGCTGCGCCCCCGCGGAGGGGGAGCTGCGGCTGGCGGTGTCCGGCCCGCCGGGCGACGCGGACGCGCTGGACAACCCCACCGACCACTGCGGCGCCCACGGCGTGGTGCTTGCCGAGGGGGTCGCGGAATGCCGCTTCACCCACAAGCCGGCCACCCCCACCCGCAGCGCCCTCGTGCGACTCTATCTGGCCCTGGAGCATCCCGGCTCCGGGGAGACGCTGGATTTCCTCCAGGAGGTGCAGGTCCGCAATGCGCCCTGAGCGACAGAGCGAGCGGGGGGTGGGACTCATCGCCGCGATCTTTGTCATCGTGGTGCTGGCCATGCTGGGCACCGCCCTGCTGCGGCTGGTGACCACCGAGCAGCGTGCCGTGTCGCGGGAGATGGCCTCGGTGCAGGCCCTGCACGCGGCGGAGACGGCCGGGCAGTGGGGGCTGTACCAGGCCATCGCCCGGGGCCGGTCGGATCTGGGGCCGGAAACGGACCTCCTGGCCGGGGCGGCGGGCGGCCTGGAGCCGTGCTCCCCGACCCGGATCGGCGCCAGCGATCCCGACGGCCTGGAGCGCTTCGGCACCGTGACCGCGCCGGGCGGGGAGGTTCCCCTGTTCCGGCTGGAGGCCATCGGCGTGTGCTATCCCGGCGATGGCCACATGCTCACCCGGCGGCCTGTGGAGGTGCGCTTTGGGGATCCGTAAGCCAAAGGGGGCCAGGCGCTACCAGCTTTCATCCGGTGGGTGTCCGGTTGAGGCTCCCGGCCAAGGCCCTGGTCGGTCCCAGGTGACCCCGGTTTGGCTTGGGGAGTTGGGGGCATGGGGCCGGTGGGTGGGCGGCGCGGGAGCTATAGTGGCCTTGTTGGTGGCCTCTCCACCGGTACCGGGCCAGCCCTCTGGTAACCCGGGGCAAGGGGGCGGTGGAGGGGGGGGAGGCACCTTCGACGCCGTGGAAGAAGGGGAGGCCGCTGGCGGGCCCCTGTACACGAAGGTGGCGGGGATGGACTTCACCGTAGACCTGGTTCATCTCAACCAGAACGGAACTCCCCAGAACTTCGACGGGGAGGTGGCCCTTGAGCTCGTGGAACCGGACAGCGCTGCGGCATGCGCGGAACTGGCCACCCTTGCCAACCTCGGTTCGGCTGTCTTTAACGACCAGGAGCGGCTAACTGTCACCGGGCTGACGCACGGGGACGCCATTCCCGCCGCCCAAATCCGGGTCACGGAGGTTAACCCGCCGGGGAACAGCGACCCGCAGCAGGGCTGCAGCAGCGACCCCTTCACTATCCGCCCTCACCATCTTTCTCTAACCGCCTCCCAGGGGGACTGGGAGAGCCCGGGTACGGACCAGACCCTCGACGCCGGCTCCGCCACCGAAGGGCCTGTCCACAAGGCGGGGCATCCCTTCACCCTCCAGGGAGAGGCCCTGAACGAGGGCGGCGATCCGGTCACGGGCTTCGATGAAACCGGGGTGCTGGACTGGTCCCTGGCCGATCCCCCCCACGAACCGGACCATGTCCTGGGTGACTACGTACCGGATGCCGCGGGCTTCCCCGGCGATGCCAGCGGCTTCCGGACCGATTCCGCCGAATATTCCGAAGTGGGGGTCCTGGAGCTGACCCTGACCGACGAAGGCAACTTCGCCGCCCGCAGCGACGACCGCTCTGCTGGTCACTGCGTTACCGGGAGCAGCAGCAACACCCCGGACGGCGAGGGCCGCTATGGCTGCCGGTCGGCCACCGAGGGACCGGCCACCGTGGGCCGGTTCGTGCCCGCCGATTTCAGCCAGACGGTCTCCGATCCGGGGAGATGGGAGGGCCGCTGCTCGGGGGTGTTCTCCTATCTCGGCCAGCCCTTCGGGTACGCCCCGGGCAGGGAGCCGGAGCTGGCGATCGAGGCCCGGAATGCGGAAGGGGGGACCACGGCGAATTACACCGGGCCCTTCGCCCAGCTGGAGCCCGCCGATGTCGCGCGTACCCCGCCCGGCGAGGACGGGAGCCAGGAGGGACGGGACGGAGCCCCCCTGGAGGTGGACACCGTGGCCTTCGAAGCAGGGGACCTCACGGACAACGGCGACGGCACCCTCACCTACACCTTCTCCGTCGATGACGAGCTCGCGTACGTCCGGGATCTGGACCGGGACGACGACGGCGCGATCGACACCCGGGTGGCCCCCTTCCAGGCCGATCTGACCGTCTCCGTGGACGCCGTGGAGGATGCCGACGGCGTGACCGCCACTTCGCTCGAGGATCCCCATCCCGAATCGGCGGAGATCCGCTTCGGCCGGCTGGGCCTGGAGAATGCCCACGGCCCGGAACTGGCGAGTCTGGACGTCCCGGTTCGTGCCGAGCACTTCGACGGCGAGCGCTTTGCCGGTAACGGTGCGGACGATTGCACCTCCCTGAGCAGGAGCGGGGCCGCCGACGCCGTGCGGCTGGAGCTGGACGACGGCGGAACCTGGGTGGACGCCGGAACCGAGGTCGACCTGGTGGGGGGCACCGGCGGAACCACCGAGGGGACGGGGGTCTCCGGTCTGGACGCGGGGCAGGGGGCGCTGACCCTGGCCGCCCCCGGGGAGGGCAGTACCGGCTATGTGGACCTCCGCGCCAACCTGGCGGATCTCCCCTGGCTGCGGGTGGACCGTGACGGCGACGGCTCCTTTACCGAGCACCCCCAGGCGCGGGCCACCTTCGGGCGCTATCGGGGGGACGACCGGATCCTGTATTGGCAGGAGGTTTTTCCTTAAAGAATTCTCCTTAGACCCGGTGGAAGTTTTGGTTTAGGATTGGTTCCCGTCTGTGCCGGGGGGGATTCCAGCTGCGGATCTTTCCGGGCCCTGGGGGGAGGCTGGAAAGGCGTTCCGGAACATTTTTCGGGGATATCCGGCCAACCACCAGGACACCGGCTCTGCAATTGCCCATTTTCAAGAAGAAGCGCCCCTGCGAAGGCCTCAGCGTCGCGGTGGACGTGCGTCGGGATGCCCTGATCCTCGTCACCCTCCGCGGCGGTGCCCCGGCCCCCCTGGCCGCCTCCCTGGCCCGCATCCCTCTGGAAGGTCCCGGCCGACCCGCCCCGCAGCGATTGACCGAGCTGCTCGCCCCGGAGGTGGAGCGTCGCGGCCTGCAGGGCTGTTCCTCCACATCTCTTTTGTACCGTCCCCAGTTCAATCTCGTCCTCACCGAGGCCCCCGACGGGGTGGCCGAAGAGGATCTGCCCGCGGCCATGCGGTGGCGCGTCCGGGATCTCATCGATTTCCCGGCCGAGGAGGCGGTGGTGGATGTCCTGCCCATTCCCGTTCCGCCCCTGCCGGGTGAGGGCGATCCGCTGCTCGTGGTGGCGGCCCCTCGGGAGACCGTGCGGGCACGGGTCACCGCCTTCCTGGAGGCGGGTCTGGACCTGCAGGTGGTGGACATCCCCGACATGGCGCACCGCAACCTGGTCCGCCTCCTGCCCGATGAGGGTTCCTCGGGGGTCTGCCTGGTGGTGCTGAGCCCCGAGGACCCCCTGATCACCATCAGCCGCCACGGGGAGCTGGTCTTCAGCCGCCAGCTGGGCGTAAACGTCCGGGAGGAGCTGGGGGCCCTGGCGGTGGAGGGCGGAGAGGCCCCCGAGACTTCCGGGGTGGAGGGCCTCGCGCTCGAGGACGAGCCGGCCGGGGGGGAGGAGGCCTTCCAGCGCGCCCGCACCGGCTACGCCGAGCGCCTGGCCCTGGAGATCCAGCGCTCCCTGGACTACTACGATTCCCGCTTCCGGCAGGGCGGCGTGCAGCGGATCCACCTGGCGGGCGAGGGCGCCCTGGTGGAGGGCTTGATGGAGGAGCTCGAAGAAGTCCTGGGGCGCGATTTCCGGTTCCTGGACCCCCGGGATTTCCTGACCATTTCCACGGAGTCCGAACCGGAAGCGGAAGTGGGGGACCTGCGTGTCCAGGAGGCCATCTACGCCCTGGGCGCCGGCCTGCGGATGGTGGATGCGGAGGGGCCCGATGCGCCAGATCAACCTCAATAAGCCCGAGTTCTGGCCTCGCCCCGCCCCCTTCGCGGCGCGCCGCATGGCCCAGGCCTTGGCGGGCGTGGTGGTCCTGCTGACGGCCGGGCTCGCGACGGTTCTTTCCCTTGCCCACCTGCAACGCCAGGACCTGGAGGCGGCCCGCGAGGAGCGGGCGGCGGTGCGGGAGGAGCTCGCGCCCCTGCGGGAGGCCCGGCAGGATCGCCGCGCCGAGCTGGACCGCCTCCGTGACGAGATCGCTTCCCTGCAGGAGGAGCTGAGCTCTTTCCGGGCGGCGCGGGAGGCCCTGCGGGATCGCCTGCGGGCCACCGGCAACAAAGCGGCGCTGATGCGGGATCTGGGTCTGGCCCGGGCGGAAATTAGCGACCTGTGGCTGACCCGGTTCCGGCTCGAAGGAGTGGAGGAGGTGGCCCTGGTGCTGGAAGGGCAGGCCACCACCCCCGAGCTCATACCCCGCTACCTGCAGGCGGTAGCCGACCGGGTTGGTTTCCCGGGAGGGGAGTTTCGCAATCTGTCGGCCCAGTCCCTCGATGGCCGGGACGGGGCCCTGCTTGAGTTCACGGCCGATACCCGGTTCCCCTTGAGGGGGAGCGCAGACGTTGGGGACGAGCCGTGATGGCGGCCTGGAAGCGGCTGGCGGACACCCTTGACGCCCGCACCCTGCGGGAACGGGTGCTGATCTTCGCTGCGGCGGTAGCGCTTCTGCTGGTGGCTGGCTACCAGCTGGCCCTGGCCCCGGCTTGGGCCCGCTGGCAGGAGCTGCGGGCGCAGACGGAAGGCGCGCAGGCGGAGGCTGCCGAGCTGCGTGCGGAGATGGAGCGCCTGAACGATACGGCGCTCCGCGAGGAACGGGACTCGCTGAAGGCGCGACAGCAGGAGCTGAGGGATCGGCTTCGCAAGGAGCGCGAGTCCCTGCGCGAGCAGGTGGGCAGCTTCATCCGGCCCGCCCGGCTCTTGGGCTTCTTCGAGGAGCTTTTGAACTCGCGGACCATCGGGAACTGCGAGGTGAAGCGGGTAACCGGGCTGGAGCGGGAAGAGCCCGATTTGGGCAGTTCGACGGATGGGCGGTCCTCGGCCGTGTCCCTTGGCCGCAAAGGGGTGGAGGTGGTGGTGGAGGCGGACTACCCTAACGCCCTGCGCTTTCTGGAGGAGGTGGAGGAGCTGCCCTGGGCCGTGCAGGTCACCAGCCTCGACTACGAGGTGACCGAGTTCCCGCGCGCTCGCATGAAGCTCCAGGCCCATACCTTTTTCCTCGGCGAGGCGGAGGACGGGAATGGGGAGTAGCCCGTTCCGGATCGTACCCCGGGCCGGATCGGCCGCGGTGATTTTGGCCCTTGCCGCGTGGGCGTCCGTTGCGGCGGGGGAGGCGCCCCTGCCCGATCCTACCCGCCCTCCGGGCGTCTCCGGTGGGCCATCGGCCTCCCAGGAGAGCGAGAAGCCCAAGGCGGAGCTGAATCTGCAGTCCCTCCTGCACGGCGGGGAGCGGGCACTGGCGGTTATCAATGGTCGGAGCCTGCAGGAAGGGGACAGCATCCATGGCTATACCGTGACGCGAATCGCGCGGGACCAGGTGGTGCTCCGAGGGGGGGGAGGCACCCGGGTTCTGCGGCTGATCTCCACACCAGGAATGGAAAAGGTTCCCCACAATTGAGCCCCCGTATCTTCATACTGTTTCTCGCGGCGGCCCTGGTGGCCGGCTGCGCCACCTCGCAACCTACCCGGGATCAGCCCGATGATCCCTCCGGGCCGGAAGGCTCGCAGGCCGATGCCGAAGATCAGGAATCGTCGCGGGATCGGGCCTCGAGCCCGGAGCCGGACCGGGAACCGGCCTCCGATAGGTCGCGGGATTCCGGCCGGGAGGACCGTAACGCCCAGGAGGACGAGCGCTTCGACGTTTCGGCGCGCGAAGCGCCCATCCGGGAGGTGCTCCTGGGGCTGGTGGACGACACCGACTACAGCGTGGTCATTGATCCGGAGGTAAGCGGCGAGGTGAGCCTGGACCTCCGGGAGGTGACGGTCCCCGAGGTCCTGGACTTCCTGGCACGGAGCTACGGCTATGGGGTGGAGCGGGTCGGGCAGCGGTTTCTGGTCCGTCCGGCGGACTTTCAGACCCGCACTTTCCGCGTGAACTACCTCACCATGGACCGCAGCGGCTCCAGCCAGACCCGGGTCAGCTCCGGGCAGGTGACCCAGTCCGGCGGCGACCGCTCCGGCCAAACGGACAACGGGGGCGAAAGGGTAAAGGGCAGCCGCATCGAGACCGACTCCGAGGAGGACTTCTGGGAGCAGCTGCAGGAGGGCCTGGAAGCCATCCTGGCCGACAGCCCCGGCGATGAAAACCGCCTGGTGATGCATCCCGGGTCCGGGGTGGTCCTGGTGCGGGCCATGCCCGGGACCCTTCGGGAGGTTGGGGAATACCTGGAAGCGGTGGAGGGTGGGGCCCATCGCCAGGTGGTCATCGAGGCCAAGATCCTGGAGGTGAGCCTGGACGATTCCTTTGAAAGCGGCATAAATTGGGCCACCCTGGGGAGGGCCGGGGAGGCCGAGATCGCCACTCGCATGGCGCCGTCGGAGGACGGCGGGGCAACGGTGGGTGAGGCCCTTGTGGAGGGCGGGGAAGGCCAGGGACTCCTGCCCCAGCTCCAGGGCCTTGAAACGGAAGGGGTATTCTCCGCCGCGGTGGCCATGGACAACTTCTCCTCCGTTTTGTCTTTGCTAGAAACCCAGGGGGACGTCAACGTGCTGTCCAGCCCCCGGGTGGCGACGGTCAACAACCAGAAGGCGGTGATCAAGGTCGGCCAGGACGAATTCTTCCTGACCGACGTGGAGCTCCGCGATACCTTTACGTCCGCCGGGAATCGGCAGAACTTCGACGTGGACCTGGACCCGTTTTTCAACGGCATTGCCCTGGATGTCACGCCTCAGGTCAGCGGGGAGGGCATGGTGACCCTGCATGTCCACCCTTCGGTGACGGAGGTGACCTCTCAGGAGAAGGAGTTCAGCCTCGGCGAGGACCGGGTCTTCCGGGCCCCCCTGGCGCGCAGCGACGTGCGGGAATCCGACTCCGTGGTGCGGGCGCGGGATGGGGAGATCGTGGTTATCGGTGGTCTGATGTCGGAATCCTCCACCGAAAACCAGAACAAGGTCCCCGTGCTGGGGGACATCCCCTTGCTGGGCGCGCTATTCCGTCATGAGGAAACGGTCAAGACCAAGCGCGAGCTGGTCATCCTGTTGCGCCCCCGGGTCGTTTACGGAACCCCGCAGGACGGCGACCGCAGGGACGACCTGCGCCGCATGTGGGAAGGGGGAATGGAGCAGGAGCCGCGCCAGTGAACGGGGGTATACGGAAAAAGGGGGAGGGTCGGTGTACAGGGAATTCTTCGGGCTGCGGGGTGAGCCGTTCGCGCTGACGTCGGATACGGAGCTCTTCTTCAATGACCCGGTCCGGCGGGAGGCCATCAGCACCCTGGCAAAAGGCGTTCGCTCCGGGGACGGGCTCATCAAGGTCGTCGGGGAGGTGGGCACGGGCAAGACCACCCTGGCCCGGCGCTTCCTGCGGATCATGGATGGCGAGGCAACCACGGCCTACATCCTGGATCCCGTCCTGCGCGGGGAGGAGCTGCTGGGCGCCCTGGCGCGGGAGCTGGGGGTCGACCCCCAGGGGCGCGACCCCGCCGCGCTGCTGGAGGCCGTGCAGGGAAGGGTGCTGGAGGCGTGGGACCGGGGCCGTCCGGTGGTGCTCGTGCTGGACGAGGCCCAGGCCCTGCCCAGGGCGACCTTCGAACAGCTGCATCTCCTGGCCGGCCTGGAGACGGCCCGGGCCAAGCTCCTGCGCATCGTGCTCATGGGCCAGCCGGAGCTGGATTTCCGGCTGGAGGACCCCGCCCTGCGGCCCCTGCAGCGGCGGGTGGCGCATTCCTTCCGGCTTGGGCCGCTGCGTCGGGAGGATCTGGGGAGCTACCTGGAGCACCGGCTGCGCGCGGCGGGCCGCCGCGGCGATCGGGTGTTCCGCCCGGACGCCGTACAGGCCCTGTATCGGCGCACCCGGGGGATCCCCCGCAAGGTCAACATCCTCGCCCACAAGGCCCTGCTGGCTGCCTACCAAGAGGGCGACCGGCAGGTGCGCAAGCGCCATGTGCGAGCGGCGGACCAGGAGCCCGAGCCGGGACCGGCCCTGGGCGGGGCGTGGGCGCCGCCCTTCGTGCTCTCCGGGGAGATGGTGCTCCGTGTTGCGGGGATGACCGGCAAGGCCTAGGGGAAGGGGCTTGCGTCCCGGCCGCGATTGACACCGCCTCCCAGGCGTGGTTTCGTTTGCGTCTTCAATACGCCATCCTAGCAGGACACACTGGCGGTTCGGGATGGGGCGGCGCCCTGTCTCGTCCTCTTGCGTAGTCCTAGTGGATGGGAGGCCGCTAGCCCGCGCCTCCGCCAGCCTCCCCGGAACCGCGGCGGAGGCGGTTCCCCGCCCGACCATGGCCAGGAAACCAGCCGCGCCGGACCCTCGATCGGGGGCCGGGGCATCCGGAAAGGAATGACCGCGCCTATGAACCGTTGGCTCCTCCCGCAGGGGATCGAGGACGTTCTCCCCGACCGGGCCGAGGCCATTGAAAGCCTCCGCCGGAGGGTGCTGGATCTCTACCACCGGTGGGGCTACGCCCTGATCATGCCGCCGGAGGTGGAGTTCCTCGACTCCCTCCTGACCGGGGTCGGTGGCGACCTCAGCCTGCGCACCATGAAGGTGGTGGACCAGGCCAGCGGCCACCTCATGGGATTCCGGGCGGACATGACCCCTCAGGTGGCGCGCGTGGACGCCAGCCGGCTGGAGGGCGACGGCCCCCGCCGGCTGTGCTACGCGGGCACGGTGCTGCGCGCCCAGCCGGACAACTACGGACGCTCCCGCGCCCCCCTGCAGGTGGGGGCGGAGGTCTTCGGCGTGTCGGGCCCGAGCGCCGACGCCGAGGTGATCGGCCTGATGGCGGCCACCCTGAGCGAGGTGGGCATCCGCGACTTCACCCTGGACCTGGGGCATGTGGGGCTGTATCGGGCCCTGGTGGAGGGCCTGGAGCCGGACGCGGACCGGGAAGCGCTGCTGCGCGATGCCGTCCGCCGCAAGGACGCGGACGCCGTGGAAGAGGCCCTGGAGGGACTCGGTGCGGACCCGGCCCGCCGGGAGGCCCTGAAGACCCTCCCGGCCCTGCACGGCAGCGAGGAGGTCCTCGAAGCTGCGGCCGCATGCGCCGTGACGCCCGGGGCCGAGGCTGCGCTGGAGGAGCTGAAGACCCTCGTGGATCACCTGCACCGCCGGGATCTCACGGAGCACCTCTGCTTCGATTTGGGCGAGGTCCGCGGCTACGACTACCACACCGGCCCGGTGTTCGCCGCCTACGTGGCGGGGCAGGGCGAGGCGGTTCTCTACGGCGGCCGGTACGACGGCATCGGCGCCGCCTTCGGCAAGAGCCGGCCGGCCACGGGGATCAGCGGTGACCTCAAGCTCCTGGCCGACCTGATGCCCGCCGAGGAGGGCGCCCCCGTGGGCGTGCTCGCCCCCGCCGAGGGCCCCGACGACCTGCAACGGACCATTCAGAGCCTGCGCGCCCAGGGCATTCGCGTGGTGCAGGTGCTGGAGCCCCTCGGAGGGGAGGCCTTCGAGGCGGAGGCCCGGCGCCTGGGGTGCGCCCAGGTCCTGACCCACGACGGCGAGCAGGGCTGGCGGACCCGGCCCGTCGAGCCGCAAGAAGACGCATAACCCGGGAAGCGATACGAATGGATAGGAACGTCCTGGTTGTAGGCACCCAGTGGGGGGACGAGGGCAAGGGCAAGATCGTGGACCTGCTCACCGAGCAGGCCGATGTGGTGGTCCGCTTCCAGGGAGGGCATAACGCCGGCCACACCCTGGTGATCGGCGGGGAGAAGACCGTGCTGCACCTGATCCCCTCCGGAATCCTTCACCCCGGCGTGGAGTGCCTGATCGGCAACGGCGTGGTCCTGGAGCCGGAGGCCTTCCTGGCGGAGGTGGAGCAACTGGAGCAGGCGGGACAGGACGTTCGGGGCCGGCTGTACGTCTCCAATGCCTGCCCCCTGATCCTCCCCCACCATCACCTACTCGACCAGGCGCGGGAACGGGCCCGCGGCAGCCAGAAGATCGGCACCACCGGCCGCGGCATCGGACCCGCCTACGAGGACAAGGTGGCGCGTCGGGCCATCCGGGTGGCGGACCTGTTCCACCGCGAGGTGCTGGCGGCCAAGCTGGGCGAGGCCCTGGACTACCACAATTTCGTCCTGGAGCACTACTTCCGGGCCGAGACCGTGGACTTCCAGAAGGCCCTCGGCCGGCTGGTGGAGCTGGCCGAGCGCCTGGCGCCCTTTGTGGATGATACGGTGGAGCGTCTGGAGGGCCATCGCGCGGCCGGCAAACGGATCCTGTTCGAGGGGGCCCAGGGCACGTGGCTGGACGTGGACCACGGCACCTACCCCTTCGTGACCTCCTCCAACACCGTGGCCGGCGGGGCCAGCCCCGGGGCCGGGGTGGGGCCGAGCGCCCTGGGGACCGTGGTGGGCGTGACCAAGGCCTACACCACGCGGGTGGGGGAGGGACCGTTCCCCACCGAACTGGACGACGAGGACGCGGAGCACATCGCCGCCCGGGGCGGCGAGTTCGGCGCCACCACCGGGCGCGCCCGGCGCTGCGGCTGGTTCGACGCCGTGGCCCTGCGCCGCTCCGTGGCCGTCAACGGCGTCCACCAGCTGTGCGTCACCAAGCTGGACGTGCTCGACGGCCTGGACCGTATCCGGGTCTGCACCGGCTACCGCTGCAACGGCACGGTGCAGTCCACGCCGCCGGTGGGGGCCGAGGCCCTCTCCGAATGCGAGCCGGTCTACGAGGACCTGCCCGGCTGGAGCGGCTCCACATCCGGGGTGCGCACGTTGGAGGAGCTGCCGCAGGCCGCCCGGGACTACCTGTACCGCCTGTCCGAGCTCACCGGTGTTCCCATGGTGATGATCTCCACGGGCCCCGAACGGGACGAGACCATCGTGCTGGAGCACCCCTTCGGGGACTGATCTCGGGGGGACGGACACAAGAAAGCCCCGCGGAGCCGCGGGGCTTGCTGCTTGGGAGATGGTGCCGGGGGGCCGGGGCGGGCCGGAAGGGGAGAAAAGCCCGACCGGACACTGAATCGAGCGTGTCTGTCCGCTCCGCCTCCTCGGCTCCGCATCGCCGGGCCTGTGGTTCGAGGGGCCGCTGGAGCGCAGGCCCCTCGGCAACGATCTGTCCGCCCAGGGGGCCCCGGACCGGGCCCAGGGAGGCTGGCTAATGGACCGCGTGCGGCCTCGCTGGAGCCCCGCCGGGCCGATCCGCGAGGCCGCTGTGCCCCCTGGCACAAGGCGGGCGATTTAATACCACCGATCAAGGTTGGGTCAATGGCCAAATTCGAAGAAGATCCCCAGCACGAGCAGGAAGCGGAGCGCTACGAGCGGCCCATTCCGAGCCGTGAGTACATCCTCGACTTCCTGCGCGAGCACACCAACGCCCCCGTGAGCGAGGAATACGTCGCCGACGGGCTGGAGCTGGAGGACGAAGAGCAGCGCACGGCCCTGAACCGGCGGCTCCGCGCCATGGAGCGCGACGGCCAGCTCATCCGCACCCGGCGCAATCTGTACGGCCTGCCCGAGCGCATGGACCTGGTGCGCGGCAAGGTCACCGCCCATCCCGACGGCTTCGGCTTCCTGGTCCCCGAGGACAAGGACCAGAAGGACCTTTTCCTGTCCCCCCGGGAAATGCGCCAGGTGATGCACGGCGACAAGGTGGTGGCCCGGCTGGTGGGCTACGACAAGCGCGGCCGGCCCGAGGGCGCCATCGTCCGGGTCGTGGAGCGCGGCCAGGACCGGGTGGTGGGCCGCCTCGATGAGGAGGACGGCATCTCCTTTGTGGTGCCCGACGAGAAGCGGCTCACCCAGAACATCCTGGTACCGCCGGGGGAGGAGGGCGGCGCCCGTCCGGGCGAGATCGTCACCGTGGAGATCATCCACTATCCCACCCCGAAGAAGCAGCCCACCGGCAAAGTCATCGAGATCGTGGGCGAGCACCTCACGCCGGAGGTGGAGGTGGAGATCGTCATGCGCAAGCACGGCATCCCCCACGCCTGGCCGGACGAGGTGCTGGAGGAGGCCAAGCAGGTGCCGCAGAGCGTGGGGCCGGAGGACATCGGCGACCGCGAGGACCTGCGCGCCCTGCCGCTGGTGACCATTGACGGCGCCGACGCCAAGGACTTCGACGATGCCGTGTTCGCCGAGCGGGCCGGCGAGGGCTACCGCCTGATCGTGGCCATCGCCGACGTCTCCAGCTACGTGAAGCCCAACCGGCCCCTGGACAAGGAAGGCTACCACCGCGGCAACTCCACCTACTTCCCGCAGCGGGTGGTGCCCATGCTGCCCGAGGCCCTGTCCAACGGCATCTGCTCGCTGAACCCGGGGGTGGACCGGCTCACCCTGGCCTGCGAGATGCACGTCACCAGCAACGGCCACGTGGACCAGTACCGCTTCTTCGAGGCGGTCATGCACTCCCACGCCCGGCTCACCTACCACCAGGTGGCGGCCATGATGGAGGACGGCGACGAGTCCGTCCGGGCGGAGTTTCCCCACGTCGTGCCCCACCTGGAGACCCTCTACGAGCTCTACCGGGTGCTGCACAAGGCCCGGGTGGAACGGGGCGCCATCGAGTTCGAGGGCCTGGAGACGCAGATCGTCTTCGGCGAGAACAATCAGATCGAGATGATCGTGCCCTACGAGCGGCGCGAGGCCCACCGCCTCATCGAGGAGTGCATGCTGGCGGCCAACGAGAGCGCCGCGCGGCTGTTCGCGGAGAAAGAGGAGCCGGCGCTGTTCCGCGTCCACGAGCCGCCGGCGGAGGAGAAGCTGGAGAATCTGCGCGACTTCCTGAAGACCATCGGCCTCGACCTCGGTGCGGAAGATCCGCCCTCGCCCAAGGCCTTTGGCCAGGTGCTGAACCAGGCCCGGGAGCGGCGCGACGCCCACCTGATCGAGACGGTCATGCTGCGCACCATGAAGCAGGCCCAGTACCGGCCCGACAACCACGGCCACTTCGGCCTGGCCTACGACCACTACACCCACTTCACCTCACCCATCCGGCGCTACCCCGACCTGGTGGTGCATCGGCGCATCAAGGACATCCTGGCCGGACGCCGGGTGAAGGAGGGCAAGAAGGAGGCCTTCAAGGCCAACCTGGCCGAGATCGGCGAGCACACCTCCGCCACCGAGCGCCGCTCCGAGCTGGCCGAGCGGGAGACCGTGGACTGGCTGAAGTGCCAGTACATGCAGGAGCACCTCGGCGAGGAGTACGACGCCGTGATCGCCGGGGTGACCGGTTTCGGGGTCTTCGCAGAGCTGACCGGGGTGTACGTGGAGGGGCTGGTGCACATCACCAACCTCGAGGACGACTACTACCATTTCGATCCGGTCCATCATCTGCTGCGCGGCGAGCGCACGGGCCGCATCTATCAGCTCGGCGACCCCTTGCGCGTCAAGGTGACGCGGGTGGACGTGGACGACCTGAAAATCGACCTGGGCCTGGTGAAGAGCCCGGCGGAGATGGGCGCGCACCAGGACGAGGAGGCGGAGCCCTCCGGCGCCGAGGAATAGCGGGGAGCAGCCATGTGGGAGTGGCTGGGCAGCGGGCTCCGGACCGAGCTCTATGCCATCGTCGGCCACGTGCTGACCGGGGTCTTCATCCTGCTCATCCTCTCCTCCCGGGAGGAGACCCAGTCCCCCTTCGGCTGGCTGCTGGCCGTGGTGTTCATTCCCTGGATCGCCGGACCGGCCTATCTGATCTTCGGCGGCTACCGGGTGCGCCGGGTGGCCAGCCTGCGCCTTCTCCGGGACTGGCAGTTCATCCGGGCCCTCCCCTCGCGGCTGGGCGGGGCGTCGGAAGAGGCGTCCCCCACCGGCCCCGAGCCGGTGTTCCGAAAATCCGCGCTGGACGATTACCCCAACGCCACGGGCAACCACGTGGAGGTGTTCGGCCACGGCGAGGAGAAGTACGCCCGCCTGGAGGAGGACATCCGCGCCGCCACCGACCATGTCCATCTGGCCTACTACCTGTGGGCCAACGACCGCACGGGGATGTGGCTGCGCGACCTCCTCACCGAGAAGGTGCGGGAGGGGGTGGAAGTGCGGGTCCTGTACGACGCCTGGGGGGCCACCACCGCCGGCTGGCTGTTGCGTCCCCTGCGTTGGGCGGGGGGCCGGGTGCGCGCCTTCGCGCCCCTGCTTTCCCCTTCCACCGTCCTCGGGGCCAACCTCCGCAACCACCGCAAGATCGTGGTGGTGGACGGCCGGGTCGCCTACACCGGGGGCATCAATATCGGTGAGGACTACCGGGGACGCGAGGGACCCCGGCTCTGGAAGGACCTCCACCTCCGTGTCGAAGGCCCGGTGACCCGCCAGATCGCCACCATCTTCGCCAAGGACTGGCACTACGTGGTGGGGGAGGCGCTGGTGGACGAGCGCTTCTATCCGCGCCTGCCGGCGGACGGCCCCAGCGTGGCCCGGGCCCTGCCCTCCGGCCCGGGGCAGTACTGGCGGGCCTTTCACGAGACGGTGTTCAACGCCATCACCTCCGCCCAGGACTGGGTCCAGGTGGTCACGCCCTACTACGTCCCCGACCAGAGCATCCAGATGGCCCTGGCCAGCGCCGGCCGGCGTGGGGTGCGGGTGCGGATGCTGGTGCCGCGCCACAACAACCATCCCATGGTGGCCCTGGCCAGCAACGCCTTCTACGAGGAGCTGCTCAAGGCCGGCGTGGAGGTCTACCGCAGCGGGCAGGGCATGGTGCACGGCAAGCAGGTCACCGTGGACGGCCGCTGGGCCACCGTGGGGTCGGCCAACCTGGACGCCCGCTCCTTCTACCTGAACTACGAGCTCAACGTGATCCTGAAGGACCAGGGACCCATCAACCGGCTCTCCACGCTGTTCGAGGAGGAGCTTCGCTCCGCCAGCCCCATCACCCTGGAGGACTACCAGCAGCGTCCGGCCTGGCGCAGCGGCCTGGAGGGGCTGGCCCGCACCCTGAGCCCCATGCTATGAGCGATCGGGACGACTACCTGTTCGGCATCCACGCGGTAACGGCGGCCCTGGAGTCCGGCACCGCCCTGGTCGAGGTGCGCATCGCCAAGGACTTCCACGGCAAGCGCCTGGGACGCCTGGAGAACGAGGCCAAGCGCCGCGGCGTCCGGGTCCGCCATGTGCCGCGGGAGGACCTCGACCGCCGGGCCGAGGGGGGGCGCCACCAGGGGGTGGTGGCGCGGGTGGAGCCGGTGGCCCTGTGGGGCGAGCGCGACCTGCACGCCCACCTGGACACCCTGGCCGAGGAGCCGCTGCTCCTGCTCCTCGACGGCGTCACCGACCCCCGCAACCTGGGGGCCTGTCTGCGCACCGCCGACGCCGCGGGCGCCCACGCCGTGGTGGTGCCGCGCGACCGCTGCGCCCCGGTGAACGCCACCGCCCGCAAGGTGGCGAGCGGCGCCGCCGAGACCGTCCCCGTGGCGGCCGTGCCCAACCTGGCCCGCGCCATGGACGCCCTCAAGGAGCGCGGCGTCTTCCTGCTGGGCACCAGCGATCAAGCCGCCGAGCCCTGGCACCGGGCCGATGGCACCGGCGCCGTCGCCTGGGTGCTCGGCGCCGAAGGGGAGGGCATGCGCGACCTCACCGCCAAAAAGTGCGATTCCCTGTACGCCATCCCCATGGCGGGCCATGTCACCAGTCTCAACGTCTCCGTGGCCACGGGGGTGGTGCTGTTCGAGACGGTGCGGCAGCGGCGAGTGGCCAGCAGCCAGCCCTGAGCAACCGTTTCCTTCCCACATTTTGATGTCCCCTCCCCCGGACCTCCGGTCCCGAAAGCGTGACGGGGGTATTGATCCGTCTGCCCATTGCCCCCATCTCTTCCTCCGAGCGCTGTCCGTGTCCTGGGACACATCCGGGTTGGGACGACCGAGGGAGGGTGGTGATGGCGGCATCCCAGCGCAACATCTTCGTGGTCGCCCTTAGCGACTACCAGCGTCGGCTCCTGGAAAGACTGCCCCGGTCCGGGGACTACGCCTTCCACGAACTCCTGCCGCAGGACCGCCTGCGGGGGGTGTCCGACTTCCACGTGGGGGCGCTTCTGGAGCAGGCCCGGCAGCGCCTGCGCGCCTTCGATGGACCCGTCCACGGGGTGACCACCTTCATCGACTTCCCGGCCCTGGAGCTCTCCGCCCTCCTGGCCGCCGACATTGGCCTGCCCGGTCCCGGCCTGGAGAGCCTGCTGGGGTGCAGCCACAAGTACTGGAGCCGGTGTCTCCAGCGGCAGGCCGTTCCCGAGCACGTGCCCCCCTTCGCCGCCTTCGATCCCTTCGACCCGAATGCGGCCGAGGACTTGGAAAAAGACCTCGGGTATCCGTTCTGGATCAAGCCGGTGAATGCCTTCCGCTCGCACCTCGGCTACCGCATCGACAACCGTTCCGAACTGGAGGCCCGGCTTCCCGAGCTGCGGGCCGGCATCGAGCGGCTGGCTGAGCCGTTCGCCCGCTTCCTGGGCCTGGCGGATCTGCCCGCCGAGATCTCGGCCCTCCCGGCCCATACCTGTCTTGCGGAGGGAATGATCGGCGGCCGGCAGGCCACCTTGGAAGGCTATGTCTACCGCGGCGCGCCCCGGGTCTATGCCGTGGTGGATTCCGTCACGGAAGCCAATCGGGTCTCCTTCGCCCGCTATCAGTATCCCTCGGCCCTGCCCGCCCGGGTCCAGGAGCGCATGCGGGAAGTGGCCGAACGGGCGGTCACCGCCACCGGCCTGGACAACGCCCCCTTCAACGCGGAGCTGTACTGGGACCCGGATTCCGACCGCATCTGGCTGCTGGAGATCAACCCGCGCATCAGCGAGTCCCACTGCGAGCTTCTGGAGAAGGTGGATGGCGCCTCCCACCAACAGGTGGCCATCGATCTGGCCGAGGGCCGCCGTCCGGACCCGCCGCACAGGAAGGGCGCCTGGCCCATGGCGGCCAAGTTCTTCGTGCGCGCGTTCCGGGACAGCACCGTGGCGCGCCTGCCCGACCCCGAGCGCGTGCGGGAGGTTGAGGGCAAGGTCCCCGGCACCACGGTGGAGCTGCGGGTGCGGCCGGACGAGCAGCTCCACGATCTCCAGGATCAGGACAGCTACAGCTACGAGCTGGCCTGGGTGTGGGTGGGTGGCGAGGGCACCGAGGACCTGCTGGCGCGCTACCGGCGGGTCAAGGCGCTCCTCGGCATCGAGATGGCGGACCACCAGGAGATCTCCTAGATGACCCGGATCGTGCCCGAACGCAAGCTCCCCGGAAGCGTCCAGGTCATCGAGCACCAATGGATCCCCGTGCGGGACGGGGCCCGTCTGTCGGCCCGCATCTGGCTGCCGGAGGGGGCGGAGGAGGTGCCCGTCCCCGCCGTCCTGGAGTTCATCCCTTACCGCAAGCGCGACATCAAGCGCTCCCGGGACACGCAGATCCACCACTACTTCGCCGCCCACGGCTATGCCGGGGTGCGGGTGGACCTGCGCGGCAGCGGGGATTCGGAAGGGGTGCTCACCGACGAGTACCTGCCCCAGGAGCAGGACGACGCCGAGGACATCCTGCGTTGGCTGGCCGAACAGTCGTGGTGCACGGGCGAGGTGGGAATGATGGGCATCTCCTGGGGTGGCTTCAACGCCCTGCAGCTCGCTGCCCGCCAGCCGCCGGAGCTCAAGGCGGTGATCGCCGTGGCGGCCACCGACGATCGCTACGCCGACGATGTCCACTACAAAGGCGGCTGCCTGCTGAACGACAACCTGTCCTGGGCCTCTACCATGTTCGCCTTCAACTCCATGCCGCCGGACCCCCAGGTGGTTGGCGATGGTTGGCGGGACATGTGGTTCCGGCGCCTGGAGAACAGCGGCCTGTGGGTCAAGCGCTGGATGGCGCACCAGCAGCGCGATGCCTACTGGCGGCACGGCTCGGTGTGCGAGGACTACGGCGCCATCCGGGTGCCGGTGATGGCGGTTTCCGGCTGGGCGGACGGCTATGTCAATCCGGTTTTCCGGCTGGTGGAGCACCTCGCCGTGCCCACCAAGGGCCTGATCGGGCCCTGGAGCCACATTTATCCCCACCAGGGGCTCCCAGGCCCCAAGATCGGCTTCCTTCAGGAGGCCCTGCGCTGGTGGGACCAATGGCTGAAGGGGGAGGACACCGGCGTGGCCAGGGAGCCACGCCTGCGGGTGTGGATGCAGGACAGTGTGCGACCCCGCACCAGCTATGCCCGCCGTCCAGGCCGGTGGGTGGCCGAGCCGGAATGGCCCTCCGGCAACATCCACAAAACCCCCTTGGCCCTGTCCCACAACCACCTGCACTGGCCGGGAGAGAACAAGGAGCGCGGGGGTCCCGTATCCGTGCAATCCCCCCTGTCTGTGGGCCTGTTCGGTGGCAAGTGGTGCTCGTTCAGCAACGGGCCCGATCTGCCTTACGACCAGCGCGAGGAGGACGGGGGATCGCTAACCTTCGACACCGGACCCCTGACGGAGACGGTGGAGATCCTGGGGGCCCCCGAGGTGGTGCTGGACCTGGAGGTGGACCGGCCCGTGGCCCAGCTCGCCGTGCGCCTGTCCGATCGGGCCCCGGACGGCAAGGCCACGCGGGTCACCTATGGGGTGCTCAACCTCTGCCACCGTCAGGGCCACGACCGGCCCCGGTACCTGGAGCCGGGACGCCGCGAGCAGGTGCGGCTGGCCATGGACCACATCGCCCAGTCCTTTCCGTCGGGGCACCGGCTGCGCCTGTCGGTGTCCACCTCCTACTGGCCGCTGGTGTGGCTCCCGCCGGAGCCGGTAACCCTGACCATCCACCCGGACGGGAGCCGACTGGAGCTTCCCGTGCGCCCGCCGCGCCCCGAAGATGAAGCGCTGGCGTCCTTCGAGCCCGCGGAGGCGGCGCCGCCACCGGAGCGCACCCCGCTGGAGCTCGGGGAGGCCAATTGGGAGATCCACCGCGACCTGGCCCGGGACGAATCCACCCTGCACGTGATCGAGGACCAGGGCCGGGTGCGCCTGGAGGATTTGGACCTGGAGGTGGGCCGGTCCAGCGAGGAGTGGTACCGGGTCCGGGGAGACGACTTCCTCTCCGCCAACGGGGAGACCGTGCACCACCGCAGCCTACGGCGCGGTGCCTGGTCCGTGGCCACGGAGACACGGACCCTGTTGTGGTGTGACCGCGAGAGCTTCCACCTGAACGCCACCCTGGATGCCTACGAGGACGGGCGGCGGGTCTACGCCAAGACGTGGGAAGAGCAGGTGCCCCGGCGCTTCCTGTGACGAGGGTTCCGGGGTCTCCGGGACGGGCGGTGGCCGGGGCTTGGCGGATGCCCCTCTAGGCCCTACAATACCGGGTTTTCCATCCTTGCCCTGCCGGGGTCGGTAGGGCTTTATCCGCAAGGAGAGGAAGTCGTGAACCATTACGAGATTTTGTTCATCGTCCATCCTGACCAGAGCGATCAGGTCCCGCCCCTCGTGGAGAAGTACAAGGGCATGCTCACCCAGAACGGGGGCACCGTCCATCGCGAGGAGGACTGGGGCCGGCGCAAGCTCGCCTATCCCATCAACAAGGTGCACAAGGGCCACTACGTCCTCCTGAACGTCGAGTGCGACGCCGCCGAAGTGGACGAGATGGCCGAGGCCTTCCGCTTCAACGACGCCATCCTGCGGCACATGGTGGTGCGCAAGGAGAAGGCCGAGACCGAGCCCACCCAGATCTACAAGTCCCTGAAGGAAAAAGACAAGGGCGGCGGAGAGCGCGGCCCGTCCGAACGCTCCCAGGGCAGCGAGGACAAGGCGGAAGCGCCCGCTGAGCCGTCCGAGCCCGAGGAATCCGCTGAGGCCACCGAGACCGAGTAGACCCGGGACCGTCCGGCGGGATGTCCGAGCCCGAAAACCGGATCCGCCTGGAGGGCACGGTGCTGCCCGGGGCGGAGTCGCGCTGGACCCCCGCGGGGATTCCCCTGGTTCGCTTCGAGCTGGAGCACAGCTCTCGGGTCACCATCGCCGGCATGGAGCGCGTGGTGCACTGCCGAGTGACGGTGGTGGCCCTTGGGGAGGACTTGAGCGGTCGGGCGAAGGGTCTGAGCGATGGGCAGCGCTGCCGCGTGGACGGAGTCCTCGGGCAGCGCGTCCGGCGGCGCCGCGGCGAGGACCCTCTGTACGGGCGCCTCGAGGTGCACGCCACCGCCCTGACGCCCCTGGCCGGTCCCCCCTCCGACACCGAATGACCGCATGATCAGGAATAGGAGCCTAACCAATGCGCCCGAGCTTTCGTCGCCGTAAGGTCTGCCGCTTCTGCGTGGACGGCGTGAACGAGATCGATTACAAGGACGTCCGCACCCTGGAGAGCAACATCACCGACCAGGGCAAGATCGTCCCCAGCCGCATCACCGGCACCTGCAGCCGCCACCAGCGGATGCTGGCCAAGGCCATCAAGCGCGCCCGCGCCATCGCCCTGATCCCGTTCACCGTCCGGTAAAGGGTGGAGCGTCTCGCCCGGATCATTCTGGGAGGGCGGCTGCTGGCGAGCGTGATCGCCGCCGGCCTTTTTCTGGCCGCCGCCCTGATCCCCGCCCTGGGCGGGCTGCTCGGTCTGGTGGTGGCCGCCCCGGCCGTGGTCATCGGCTGGCACGTGGGCGCGCGGGGTCTGGTGGAGGTGGGCCTGATCGCGGGCCTGCTCGTCGGCCTCGCCACCCAGGCCCCGCTCATGCCCGTCCTCTGGCTGGCGGTCTTCTGGCTGCCGGTGGGGCTGGCCGCCGTCGTCCTGCGCCGGGGGCCCCTGTTCTCCGGCGTGGGGCTGACCCAGGTGCTGGTCATCCTCGCGGGCCTGGGGGCCTGGGTCCTGAGTGTGGACGGGGACCCCCAGGCGCTGGTGGGCAACTGGGTCGGTGAGGTGCTGAAAGGCTGGGTGGAGAGCCGCGACCTGCCACAGGACCAGACCCGGGATCTGCTGGAGGAGCTCGAGGTCAGCGTGGTGCCGGCCCTGGCCCGGTTCCTGCCCGGCGTGATCGGCGCGGGGATCCTGCTGACCTGGTGGGTCAACAGCCTGGCCGGCCTGTCGCTGGCCACCCGGGTGGGGGAGAATCCCGACCTTGCCGCGAGCCTGCGGGAGCTCCGGCTCCCCGACGCCACCGTCTGGCTGGTGGTGGCCTTGGGCGTCCTGGCCTGGGCCGGGGCGGGAAGCGCCCCGGGGTACTGGGCCGGCAACGGGCTGATCGTGGCGGCCATGCTCTTTTTCGCCCAGGGGCTGGCGGTGGTGCACAGCGCGCGGTTGGCCTATGGCCTGGGCCAGGGGTGGCTGGTGGCGTTCTATGTCTTTGTGGGCCTGTTCGTGCAGCTGACCATGGCGGTGGCCCTGCTGGGTTTGGCGGACGTCTGGGCCGATTTCCGAAACAAGCTCAAGGGTGCCGGCAGCGCCTGAGGCGCGGCACCCCGCATACCGAATAAGGAGGGTTCGATGGAGGTCATCCTGCTGGAGAAGGTGGAGAATCTGGGAGGTCTTGGCGACGTGGTCAACGTGGCCCCGGGCTACGCCCGCAACTACCTGGTGCCCAAGGAGAAGGCGCTGCTCGCCACCGAGGGCAACAAGAAGCGCTTCGAGGCCCAGCGCAAGGCCTTCGAGGCGCGCCAAGCCGAGCTCCTGGAGTTTTACCAGAGCCTGGGCAAGAAGATCGACGGCACCACCGTGCAGCTGGACCGGCGGGTGGCCGAGGCCGGCCGGCTGTTCGGCTCCGTGGCCAACGCGGACATCGCCGACGCCCTCAAGGAGCAGGGCTACGAGGTGGAGCGCGGCATGATCCTGCTGCCGGAAGGCCCCATCAAGGAGGTGGGGGACCACGAGGTACAGGTGCGGCTCCATCCGGATGTTATCGTGACCATCACGGTGTCCGTGGCCGGCATCTAGGGCCGGCCGGCTGCTCATTCCTGCGCGGGGCCGCCCGGCCCCGCGGGGGGCGCGGAAAGCGGGGTAGTGCGGTGTGCTGAATACGGATGAGCTGAAGGTCCCGCCCCACTCCGTGGAGGCGGAGCAGTCGGTGCTGGGCGGCCTACTGCTCGACGAGAACGCCTGGGACCGGGTGGCGGACGTCCTCAGCAGCGAGGCCTTCTATCGCCACGACCATCAGCTGATCTTCGACGCCGTGGGCCAGCTTGTGGACCAGAACCGGCCCGCGGACATCGTCACCGTGGCGGAGGTGCTGGAGCGGCAGGGCAAGCTGGAGGAGGCGGGGGGCACGGCCTATCTGGCCACCCTGGCCAACAACACGCCCACCACCGCCAACATTGTCCACTACGCCAACGCCGTCCGGGAGCGGGCGGTCCTGCGCTCCCTCATCCAGGTGGCGGGGGACATCTCCGACAGCGCCTTCCATCCCGGCGAGCAGTCCGTCGCCGAGATCCTGGACAGCGCCGAGCAGCGCATCTTCCGCATCGCCGACCAGTCCAACCAGCGGCAGGGCGGCTTCTCGCCCCTGCGGGAGCTGCTGCGCGAGAGCGTGGAGCGCCTGGACGAGCTGTTCCAGCGCGACGATCCCATCACCGGCCTGCCCACCGGCTTCGAGGACCTCGACGACAAGACCTCGGGCCTCCAGGCTTCCGACCTCATCATCATCGCCGGCCGGCCCAGCATGGGCAAGACCTCCTTCGTCATGAACATGGCGGAGTCGGTGTGCCTGCAGGGCAGTGCTCCCGTGGCCATCTTCAGCCTGGAGATGCCCCGCGAGCAGCTCACCATGCGCCTGCTCTCCTCGCGGGCCCGCATCGACGCGCACAAGATGCGCAACGGCAACCTGCACCCGGACGACTGGCCCAAGCTCACCAAGGCGGTGGGGGAGCTTTCCGAGGCGCCCCTGTTCATCGACGACACGCCGGGCCTCGGGCCCATGGAAATGCGCGCCCGCTGCCGGCGGCTGAAGCGCGAGCACGGCCTTGGCCTGGTGATCGTGGACTACCTCCAGCTCATGCAGGGCTCCTCCGACGCCGAGAACCGGGCCACGGAGATTTCCCAGATCTCGCGGTCGCTGAAGGCCCTGGCCCGGGAGCTGGACGTGCCGGTGATCGCCCTCTCCCAGCTCAACCGCAGCCTGGAGCAGCGCCAGGACAAGCGACCCATGATGTCCGACCTGCGCGAATCCGGAGCCATCGAGCAGGACGCCGACATCATCATGTTCATCTACCGCGACGAGGTCTATCACCCGGACAACCCCGAATCCAAGGGGGTTGCCGAGCTGATCATCGGCAAGCAGCGGAACGGGCCGACGGGGGTGGTGCGTCTGACCTTCTTGGACGAGTACACCCGCTTCGAGAACTACGCCGGCCCCGAGCTCGCCGAGGGCTTCTGAGGTGGGCCGGCCCTCGCTGGTGCGGGTCTCGGCCCGGGCCCTTGCCCATAACCTGGAGGTGGCCCGGCGCCAGGCGTCCGGCTCCCGGGTCATGGCGGTGGTCAAGGCGGACGCCTACGGACACGGCCTCGAATGGGCCGCGGGCGTGCTGGAGGAGGGCGGCGCCGACGCCTTCGGCGTGGCCTGCATCGAGGAGGGCATCCGGCTGCGGGAGGCGGGGGTCCGCCGGCCCGTCTTCATCCTGGAGGGCTTCTTCCAGCGAGAGGAGCTCCGGGCGGTGCAGGCCCTGGACCTCGGCTTGGTCCTGCACCGTCCGGAGCAGGTGGACGCGGTCCTGGAGGAGGCCACGCCGGAGGCCCCCATTCCTTGCTTCCTCAAGGCGGACACGGGCATGCACCGGCTCGGCCTGGATCACGACGAGGTTCCGGCCCAGGCAGAACGCCTGGCCCGGGCCCCGGGGGTGGATTGGCAGGGCCTTCTGAGCCACATGGCCCGCGCGGACACCCCCGACGATCCGTATAATGACCAGCAGGTCCGGTGTCTGCGGGAGCTGGGGGCGTCCGTGGACGGGGACTGTCCGCTGTCCCTGGCCAACTCGGCCGCCGTGCTCGCCCGCCCGGAAGCGCATCTGGACTGGGTGCGCCCCGGTCTGATGCTCTACGGGGCCTCGCCTCTGGAAGGGCGAAGCGGGGCGGAGCTGGGTCTGGAGCCGGTGCTGCGCCTGGAGACCAGCGTCATCACCGTGCGCCACCTGGAGCCGGGGCAGTGGCTGGGCTACGGGACGGCCTTCCAAGCGGAGGAGCCCATGCGTGTGGGGGTGGTTCCCCTGGGATACGGCGACGGCTATCCCCGCCATCTGGGCACGGGGACGCCCGTGCGTGTGGCGGGGCGGGACACCCGCACCCTGGGGCGCGTGTGCATGGACATGATCTTTGTGGACCTGACCACCCTGCCGCAGGTCGGGGAGGGCGCAACGGTGGAGCTACTGGGTCCCGGCGTGCCGGCGGAGGCCCTGGCCCGGCGAGCGGACACCATCGCCTACGAGATCCTCTGCGGCCTGCGCAACCGCCTGCGACGGGTAACCGAGTGATCGGTAAGTCCCTGGGTGCGCTCGGCGGCTGGGCCCTGCACGCCCTGGGGCGTTGGGGGGAGTCGGCCCTGCTCTTCGTGCGGACGCTGGGGCTGACCTTCCGCCCACCGTTCTATTTCCGCAACCTCATCTATCAGATCGAGTCCATCGGCATCAATTCGCTGCCGGTGGTCCTGCTCACCTCCGCCTTCACCGGGCTGGTCCTCGCACTGCAGATCTTTTCCGGCTTCCAGCGCTTCGGCGCGGAGAGCATGACCGGGACCGTGGTGGGCTACTCCATCGTGCGGGAGCTGGGGCCGGTGCTGGTGGGGCTCATGGTGGCCGGCCGCGCGGGGGCGGCCATGGCCGCGGAGCTGGGGACCATGCGGGTCACCCAGCAGATCGATGCCCTCTACGCCCTGTCCGCCGACCCGGTCCGCTATCTGATCGTGCCCCGCTTCTGGGCCGGGGTGATCGCCCTGCCTCTGCTGGTGAGCCTGGGCGACTTCATCGCCATCTGGGCGAGCTACGCGCTCACCGTCTGGGTGCTCGGGGCCAACCCCGTGGTCTACTGGGACAGCATGTTCGACTTCATGGAGCTCTGGGATTTCTACTCCGGGCTCATCAAGGCGACGGTGTTCGGGGGCATCATCGCATTCGTGGCCAGCTTCGAAGGCTTCACCGCCAGGGGCGGGGCACGCGGGGTGGGCGGCGCCACCACCCGCGCGGTGGTGGGCGCGGCGAGCCTGATCCTGGCCGCCAACTACTTCATCACCTACCTGGTGGTCTGAGATGGCGGAGCCGTTCCTGGACATCCGCGGCATGCGCAAGGCCTTCGGAAACTTCGTGGTCTGGGAGGAGTGCAACCTCACCCTGGAGGAAGGGGAGACCCACGCCGTGATCGGAGGCAGCGGCACCGGCAAGTCGGTGCTGCTGCAGACCGTGCTGGGGCTCCTGCAGCCGGACGCCGGGTCCATCCGCTTCCGGGGCCGCGAGATCGTGGGGGCGAACCCGGCCACCCGCGCGGAGATCGTCCGCGAGATCGGCATGCTGTTCCAGGACGCGGCCCTGTTCGACAGCATGACGGTGGGCGAGAATGTAGGATTCGAGCTGGAACAGCTGAGGCTGATGGACCGGGCGGCCATCCGCGAGCGGGTGGCGGAGGTGCTGGGATGGGTGGGGCTCCCGGGCATCGAGGACCGCGATCCCGCGCAGCTGTCCGGGGGCATGCGCAAGCGGGTGGGGCTGGCCCGGGCCCTGGCCAGCGGGCCCCGGCTCATGCTGTACGATGAGCCCACCACCGGCCTCGACCCCATCACCAGCGACGTCATCAATGAGCTGATCATCTACCTCCGGGAGAAGACCCACACCTCGGGGCTGGTCATCACCCACGACATGCCCAGCGCCTACAAGATCGCCGACCGCATCAGCATGTTGTACCAGGGGCGGCTGATCTTCACGGGCACCCCGGAGGAGGTCCAGAGAACCGATCACCCCGTGGTCTCCCAGTTTGTCCACGGCCGGGCCCACGGTCCCATCACGGACGGGGCGTAAGGAACTCCCATGTTCGGAACCGAGCAGAAGGTCGGACTCTTCATCGTCGGCACCCTGATCCTCCTGGGTATCGCCACCTTCATTATTGGCGACATGGATCCCCTCGGCGCCCCGGAGCGAAAGACCTATACGGCGGTTTTCTCCGACGTGAAGGGCCTCAAGGAGCAGGCCCCAGTGCGCATGGCCGGCGTGGAGGTGGGCCGGGTGGGGGCGATCCGGCTGGCCAACGGCGAGGCGGAGGTGGAGCTGCTGCTCCGGTCCGATGTGGAGGTCCCCGAGGGGTCCGGGGTCCTGATCGGCGGTTCGGGTCTCGTGGGGGACAAGTACGTGGTGATCACCCATCCGGAGGAATCGGGCCGGGGCGGGGAGGGCGGAGCCGGTGTGGCCACGGGGAAGCAGGGCACCCTTCCCGAGGGTTCCACCATCCGTGAGGAAACCCCCTCCCAGGATCTGGACGACCTCATGCGGACCTATGGGGATGTCGGGGAGGATGTCCAGGAGCTCACCGGGAGCCTGCGGGAGATGGTGGAGGCCAACCGCGAGGATCTGCGCCGGGTGGTGGCCAACGTCCGCGACCTGACCCAATTCCTCAAGCAGGACCTGCCGCCCATGGTGGAGGACTTCCGGGGCACGGCGGAGAACGCCAACGACATCCTGGCGGAGAACCAAGAGAACGTTCGGCAGCTGGTGGCCCGCCTGAATCAGAGCGCCGACAACCTGGCGGAGATCAGCGGGGAGATCCGGGCCGGGAACGGCACCATCGGGCGACTGTACAGGGAGGAGGGGGTCTACACGGAGCTGGAGACCATCAGCCAGAACCTCGGCGAGATCACCACCAAGATCAACGAGGGCGAGGGAGCCCTGGGCAAGCTGGTCAGCGACGATGATGTGGGCCGTCAGCTGGAGTCGGCCGTGTCCGGCATCGGGGAGTACACGGACCGGGTGCAGCGCATGCAGACCTCGGTGTCGCTGGATTCCCGCTATCTGACCGAGCAGGAGACCACCAAGTCCGACTTCAACGTCCGCCTGCAGAGCCGGCCCACCCGCTACTACCTCCTGGGCGCCACCTCCGACGGCCTTCCCACCCAGGCCGAGGACGCCGAGGCCGGGGATCCGCTGTTCGGCCAGGAGGACGAGTTCGGCAGCGACTACAAGTTCACCTTCATGTTCGGCAAGTCGTGGCCCGAGTACGGCCTGTCCGGGCGCATCGGGATGCTCCAGTCCACCGGCGGCGTGGGCATGAGCTATTATCCGGCCCGTTCCCTGGAGCTATCCGCTGACCTGTGGGACTTCGGCGGCGCCAACAGCGGCACCGAGTTCGACGGGCCCCAGTCCCGCTTCATGGCGCGCTACGCCTTCCTCGACGACCACCTCCTCCTGGAGGGCGGCGTCCACAACGCCTTCTCCGAGGAATACCGCTCGCCCTTCGTCGGCCTCGGCCTGCGCTTCTTCGACGAGGACCTGAAATACCTCGCCGGGTCGGTGCCCACCGGGGGCTTGTAGGCTGTCATGGCCAAACGGCCCAAGACCGTCTTCGCCTGCACCGAATGCGGCGCCCAGCACCCCAAGTGGTTCGGCCAGTGCCCGGACTGCGGGGCCTGGGACGCGCTGACCGAAGAGGCCCCCGCGCCCCAGGGGGAAAAGAAGCCCCTCGGCAGCGGGCTCCATGGCGGCCGGCCCACGCCGCTGCCCGAGGTGCAACCGGGCGGTGAAGCCCGCCTGCCCACCGGCATCGGCGAGCTGGACCGGGCCCTGGGTGGGGGCCTGGTCCCCGGGGCCGTGGTGCTCATCGGCGGCGAGCCCGGGGTGGGGAAGTCCACCCTGCAGCTGCAGATGGCCGCCGGCCTCGCCGGAGAGCGGCGCGTGCTCTACGTCACCGGGGAGGAGTCCTCCGCCCAGGTGGCCCAGCGCGCCGACCGCCTGGCGGTCCAGGACAGCCCCCTCCAGCTCCTCGCCGAGACCGACCTCGACACCATCCTCGGCCGCCTCCAGGAGCACCAGGCGGACCTCGCCATCGTCGACTCGGTGCAGACCGTGGCCGACGGTTCCCTGCAGTCCGCCCCCGGCTCCGTGGCCCAGGTGCGCGAATGCGCCGCGCGCCTGGTGCGCTACGCCAAGCAGACCGGCACCGTGCTGTGCCTGGTGGGCCACGTCACCAAGGAAGGCGCCCTGGCCGGACCGCGCGTCCTGGAGCATATGGTGGACACGGTGCTCTACTTCGAGGGCGAGCAGGGCGGGCAGTACCGCCTGGTGCGCGCCATCAAGAACCGCTTCGGCTCGGTGAACGAGCTGGGGGTGTTCCGCATGACCAGCGGCGGCCTGGAGCCGGTGACCAATCCCTCCGCTCTGTTCCTCTCCGAGCACCAGGAGCCGGTCCCCGGCGCGGCGGTGGTGGCCAGCCAGGAGGGCACCCGCCCCCTGCTGGTGGAGCTGCAAGCCCTGGTGGCCGAGAGCCCGCTCAGTCAGCCGCGCCGGGTGGCCATCGGCGTGGAGCGCGACCGCCTCTCCCTGCTGCTGGCGGTTCTGTACCGCCACGCCGGCGTGGCCCTGTTCGACCAGGACGTGTTCATCAACGTGGTGGGCGGCGTGGACCTGTCCGAGCCGGCGGCGGACCTGTCCGTGGCGGCGGCACTGGTGTCCAGCCTGCGCTCCCGCGCCCTGCCGGAGCGCACCATCATCCTCGGCGAGGTGGGCCTGGCTGGCGAGGTGCGCGCCGTGGGCCGCATCGAGGACCGCCTCAAGGAGGCCGCCAAGCTCGGCTTCCAGCGGGCCGTGATCCCGGCGGCCAGCGCCGAGGGCCTCGACAACCCCGGCCTTACCCTCCACCCGGTGCGGCGCATCGAGCAGGCGCTGGAAGTGCTGCTGGATACCTGAGCGCCCCCTCCCTTGCGCGCCTGTTTGGGCCTCCCTGTGCCGGCGCAATTCGGGCACGGACCTTTCCCGCGGCCCGCGCAACGAGAGCCTCCCCGCCCCCCCTCCAGGCCCATGCCGGGGGTAGAAGGTCCTTCTTCTGTCCAATTCCTGACCCAAAGAGTGTCCTTTTTGGGACATCTTTGTCCTGAATGGGACAAAAAAACGTTTGACCCTTCTTTCCCCCTTTGATATCAAATGCGGAGTCAAAGGGGACAGAATTGGACACCAGGAACCGGAAAAGGGCGGCGTGGCGGTTGGGGACCGCCGCGGTATCACCGGTCCGGAGGGTGAGGTCCTGCCACGCGGGGCCGTTCGTCTCCGGCCGAGGGGTCGTCAGTGCGCCAGTGGGTCATCCGGAGGGGAACCGCCCCTCCAGGCCCGGGCGTTCTTCCCGCCGTCCGCATTAAGGCCCTGCCTTCTCGCCACCGCGTAGGCTCTCCCTCGGTCGCTCCTTCCACTCTTTTTCCGAAATGTCCGGGCGTACGGTGCAAGGGCTGGCTTCCCCGGCCCTTGTCCTTTTCGGGGTCGCGGTCGAGTACCGCTCCCACAGGAGAATGTCCGGCCTTTACGACGTTTCCGTCAGCAGCCGCTCCAGCACCCCCTCGTAGATCTCCGCCAGCCGCTCCAGGTCCTCCATGG
>NZ_JBKGZG010000006.1:0-67272 GCF_046545655.1 Thiohalorhabdus sp.
CCCCGCGGGGGTGCCGGGGCCCACCCCCGCCTCCCGGGCCTCCGCCGAGGCCGCCACCACCGTGGCGCCGCGCGCCACGGCCACCGGCCGACCGCGCAGGGCGGGGTCGGCGCGGCGCGCCAGGGCCACGGGCAGATCGGGCAGCACCAGGGCGGCGATGTCGCGGGCGGCGGTCACGGCGATCTCCTCAACGCTTGCGGTAGGAGCGCATCTGGCCGATGACCACGCCCCGCACGCGCACCCGCTCGGCGGCGTACTCCAGGGGCGCGTAGGCGGCGTTGGCGGGCTCCAGCACCACGGTGGCGCCGCGGTGGTGGATGCGCTTGAGGGTGGCCTCCGCGCCGTCCACCAGGGCCACCACCACCTCGCCGTCCTCGGCGGTGTCGCGGCGCTCCACGATCACCCAGTCGCCGTCGAGGATGCCGTCCTCGGCCATGGAGTCGCCCCGCACCTCGAGGGCGTAGGTCTCGCCGCTGCCGAGGAAGGCCTCGGGGATCTGGATGGCCTCCGGGTCCTCCACGGCGTCGATGGGCCGCCCCGCGGCCACCCGCCCCAGCAGCGGCACGGTGGCCAGGCCGGGGGGCGCTCCGTCCACCAGCTCCAGGCCGCGCGCCCGGCCGGGCCGGGTACGGATCGCCCCCGCCGCCTCCAGGGCGGCGAGGTGCTTGTGCACCGTGGCCTTGGAGGCCAGCCCCGCGTCCCGGGCCAACTCCTCCAGGGTGGGCGCCACCCCGTCGCGGGCGACGGCGGCGCGGATCAGCTCGAGGATCTCCCGCTGGCGTGGCGTCATGGCCGGCGCTCCCGTTCCGTTCGTTCTCTATGTGTTCTCAATATAGGCAAACAGGAGGCGAACGGCAAGGGCGCGGCGGGCCGCCAATGGACACGCCCCCCGGCCGGCCCTACCCTGAAGGGCTCTATCCTCCCGGAGGGCGCCATGGAGACCATCCATACCGCCGAGTCGGTGGCCCGGGGCCACCCCGACAAGGTCTGCGACCAGATCTCCGACCGGATCCTCGACCGCCTGCTGGAGCGGGACCCCGGGGCCCGGGTGGCGGTGGAGGCGGCGGTGAAGACGGGGCTGGTGGTGCTGCTCGGCGAGGTGACCGCCGACGCCCGCACCGAGCTCTCCGCCTGGACGCGGGAGATCCTCGACGAGATCGGCTACCACCGCGAGGGCCTGGGCTTCAGCGCCGAGGCCGCGGGCGTGGTGGACGCCATCGAGGCCCAGAGCCCGGACATCGCCCGCGGGGTGGACCGGGAGGGCGGCGCGCTCGGCGCCGGGGACCAGGGGATCATGGTGGGCTACGCCTGCGACGAGACCGCGGCCCTGATGCCCGCCCCCCAGCATTACGCCCACCGCCTCATGGCCCGCCAGGCGGAGGCGCTGGACGCGGGCCGCCTGCCCTGGCTGCGCCCCGACGGCAAGTGCCAGCTCTCGGTGCGCTACCGCGACGGCCGGCCCGTGGGCCTGGACAAGCTCGTGGTCTCCCTGCAGCACGCACCGGAGGCCGATCCCGCCTCCGAGCGGGAGGCGGTGGTGGAGGAGCTGCTGCGCCCCGCCCTGCCGGAGGGCTGGCTGCCGGCCGCCGGAGACCTCCTCATCAACCCCACGGGCCGCTTCGTGGTGGGCGGGCCCAAGGGGGACGCCGGCGTCACCGGCCGCAAGATCGTCCAGGACGCCTACGGGCCGCAGCGCCCCCACGGCGGCGGCGGCTTCTCCGGCAAGGACCCCACCAAGGTGGACCGCGCCGCCGCCTACATGGCCCGCTACGCCGCCAAGAACGTGGTGGCCGCCGGCCTCGCCCGCCGGGCCGAGGTGCGCCTGGCTTACGCCATCGGCGTGGCCGAGCCCGTTATGGTGGCGGTGGACACCCTCGGCACGGGGGTCGCGGACGACCGGCGTCTGGAGGCGGTCCTCCGGGAGGTCTTCGACTTCACCCCGCGCGGCTGCATCGACGCCCTCGACCTGCGCCGGCCCCTCTACACGGACACCGCCCGCTTCGGGCACTTCGGACGCGACGAGCCGGCCTTCCCCTGGGAGCGCACCGACCGGACGGAGGACCTGCGGGCGGCCCTGGCCTGAGGCCCGGGCGGACCCGCCGTTTCCCTAATTTTCCGCGGGACCCCGCCGCGTTACGGTTCACCGGTAACCATCCGGTACGGGGGAGGGGCCATGCGCATCGCGGTGCTCGAGGCGGAATCCTGGGAGAGGACGGCCTTCGCCGACCTGGAGGCGGAGGGCCACCGGATCACCTACCACAAAGAGCCCCTGGAAGCGGCCAACGCCGCCGACTTCGCGGACGCGGAGGCCGTCTGCATCTTCATCTACTCGACGGTGGACGCCGGCGTCCTCGACGCCCTGCCCCGATTGCGCCTGGTGGCCACCCGTTCCACCGGCTACGACCACATCGACCTGCCGGCCTGTCGCGCGCGCGGGATCACCGTCTGCAACGTGCCCAGCTACGGCGAGAACACCGTGGCCGAGCACGTCTTCGGTCTGCTGCTGACCATCGGCCACAACCTCACCGAGGCCATCGACCGCACCCGCCGCGGCGACTTCTCGCCCCAGGGCCTGGAGGGCTTCGATCTCCGCGGACGCACCCTGGGCGTCATCGGCACGGGCGCCATCGGCCGGCACGTCCTGGAGATCGCCCGCGGCTTCGGCATGGAGCGCCTGGCCCACGACAAATACCCCGACGCGGCGGCCGCGGAGCGCCTGGATTTCCACTACTGCGACCTCGACACCCTCCTGCGGCAGGCCGACGTGATCAGCCTGCACGTCCCGGAGACGCCGGAAACCCGGGGGATGATCGACGAGGCGGCGTTCGGCCGGATGCGGGAGGGCGTGGTGCTGATCAACACGGCCCGGGGCAGTCTGGTGGACGTCCACGCCCTGCTGCGGGCCCTCGCGACGGGCAAGGTGCGCGCCGCGGGCCTGGATGTGCTCCCCGAGGAGCCGGTGGTCCGGGAGGAGCTGGAGGTCCTGCGCACCCTGTTCCAGCAGGAGTACGACTACCGCACCCTGCTGGCCGACCACGTCCTGCTGCGGATGCGCAATGTCTTCATCACCCCCCATTCCGCCTTCAACACCCGCGAGGCCCTGCAGCGCATCCTCGACGTGACCGTGGCCAACCTGCGCGGCTTCGCCCGGGACCAGCCGCGGAGCGTGGTGGCCGAGCCGCGCTCGGAGGGATGAGCGGAGCGCCCCCGGACAGCGCGGACACCTACGGGGAAGCTCCTAATTGGCGGAGGCGGCAGGCCCTGGTACGCAGGGGACATGGAAGCTTCAACCGCATCCCGCTCCGCCCCGGCGCTGACCACGCCCGTCTCCCTGGGGCTGCTGCTCCTCGTCCTCACCGGCCTCACCGCCTACCGCCTCCTGGTCCTGCTCGGCCTGGACCTGGGCCTGTACGGCGACGAGGCCTACTACTACACCTGGTCCCGGGAGCCGGACTGGGGCTACTACTCCAAGCCGCCCATGGTGGCCTGGCTCATCCAGGCCACCACGGCGGTGGTGGGGGACACCGCTCTGGGCGTGAAGGCGGGCTCGCTGCTGCTCTACCCCGCCACGTCCCTGGTGGTGTTCGCCCTCGCCAACCGGCTCTACGGGCCCGTGGCGGGCCTGCTCGCCGGGGTGGCCTTCGCCACCCTGCCGGGGGTCTCCTTCGGCTCCATGGTCATCAACACCGACGTCCCCCTGCTGTTCTTCTGGGCCCTGGGCCTGTGGTTCTTCCTGCGCGCCCTGGAGACGGACGCCCATCGGAACTGGCTCGGCGCGGGGGCGGCCCTGGGGCTGGGGCTGCTCAGCAAGTACACCATGGCCGCCTTCGCCGGCAGCGCCTTCCTCTACCTCCTGGCGGTGCCCGGACTGCGCGGCCGCCTGGCCCGGCCCGGCCCCTACCTGGCCCTGGGCGCGGGCCTGTTGCTGTTCCTGCCCAACCTGCTCTGGAACGCCCGCCACGGCTTCATCTCCTTCGTCCACACCGGCGAGATCTCCCGCCTGGACGCCCCCCTGTTCCACCCCGAGGAGCTGGCCGCCTTCGTCGGCGGCCAGTTCGGGGTCTTCGGGCCCGTGCTCCTGGGGGTGCTGGTGGCGCTCGTCGCGGGCCGGGGCGGAGGCTACCGCCGGGAGCCGGAGCGGATGCTGCTGGCCTTCGCCGTGCCGCTGCTGGCGGCGATCGCCCTGCAGGCCTTCCTCGCCAAGGCCAACGCCAACTGGGCGGCCCCGGCCTACCTGTCGGCCACGGTCCTGGTGGTGGGCTGGCTGGTCCGGGGCCAGCACCGGCGCCTGCTGGCGGCGGGGCTGGCGGTGAACCTCGCCCTGGGCGGGGTCCTGTACCACTACCAGGACGCGGCCCGGGCCATGGGGGTGGAGGAGGTCCCCGAGCCCCTCGACCCGCGGGCCCGCATCCGCGGCTGGGACGAGCTGGCAACGGCGGTGGAGGGCGCCCGCCAGCGCCATCCCGAGGCCCGCCTGCTGGCCGACAACCGCTTCGTCCTGGCCGAGCTGCTGTTCCACCTGCGGCCCCGGCCGGAGGGCTACGGCTACTGGAACCCCCGGGGCCCCATCAAGGACCACTACGCCCTCACCGCCGACATCCGCGGACGCCGGGGCGAGGACTTCCTGCTGGTGACGGAGGACGAACGGGCGGGGGAACGGCTGGCGCCCTATTTCGAGGAGACCGGGCCCGCGGGCCTGGCCCACGTGCGCCGCAGCGCCGAGGAGCGGGAGGGCTACTACTTCTGGATCCTGCAGGGGTTCCGCGGCTACGAGGCCGGCTCCTAGGAACCGGCCCCGGGGCCTGCCGCCGCCCTCAGGCGGCCAGCCCCAGCACCAGCTGCACCACGGACCAGATCACCAGCACGAACAGCAGGGTCATCACCAGCCCCGCCACGATGTAGGGCGCGGCCCGGCCGCTGCCGAAATCCCGTTCCTGGTTGCGCCGGCTCTGGACGCCGAACATGGCAGCCAGGACGCTGCCGATCACCTGGGGGAGGCTGGGTCGCTTCCGGCTTTCCTCCATGGGAATTCCCCTTCGCTGGGCTCGAACGGTGGTAGGCCTCTTCCGTTTCTACCCCCCTGCCCCCGGACAGCGCAAGGCCATTCAGCCCGCCCCCTGAGGGGCCTCGGCCCGCGGAGCGATGGACCCGCCGCGCTCGGCAAACAGCCGGGTGGCCCCGGCCACCGCGGCGGGCATGGCCACCAGATTGACCACGGGGATGCTGGTGACCAGGAGGGCCGCCAGCCCGAAGCCGAGGGCGGCGGGGCGCTCCCCGGCCACCACCGCCCGCTGCTCGCGGAAGGCCAACCCGCGCGCCGCCAGGGGGTAGTCGGCGTACTCCAGGGCCAGGAGCCAGGCGTTGAAGACCAGCCAGAGCACGGGCGCCGCCACGTTCAGGCCCGGGATGAAGGTGAGCAGCAGGAGGGGCACCGCCCAGCGCAGGGAGTAGACCAGCACGGCCACGGTGTTGCCTACGGCCCGGACCCCCTCGCGCAGGATCTGGGACCAGCCCCCCTCCGGTGGGGGCGCCCCGCCCGACTCCACCAGCACCCGCTCGGCGAGCAGGTCGTTGAAGGGAGCGCCGATGAGGTTGGTGAGGTGGACGTAGGTGAACACCCACACAAGCAGGATCCCGAGGGCGAACAGTGGCCACAGCAGCCACTCCAGCCAGTCCCAGCCACCCGGCAGGAGGGCTGCCATCCAGGCATCGAAGCCCCAGCCGAGCAGCGCGGCCAGGGCCACGAAGACCACCAGGCTGACCAGGACCGGGGCCGCCGCGTAGCGGCGCATGCCGGGGCGGGCGATGGTGCGGAAGCCGCCCCACAGGTAGCCCATTCCCGCGAAGAAATCGCGAATCATGCTGCCTCCCGTTGGTGTACCCAAACCCTCACCCGTTGCCCTCCCCGGCCCCCGCTTCCCCGGCGCGGATCAGGGCCAGGCGCGTCAAAACCGGCCCGGCCAGCTCGAAGACCACCGTGGAGCCGATCACCAGGGGCAGGATGGCCTCCCGCAGCTGGGGAAAGGCGTTGCCGGCCACCAGGGCCATGCCCAGAGCCACCCCGGCCTGCGGCATGATGGCCGGGCCCATCCAGCGCCGGATGGGGGGCGCGGCGCCGGCCAGGCTTCCCCCCAGATAGGCGCCCCCGAGCAAGCCCAGGACCCGCCCGCCGATGTAGGCCAGGCCCGCCAGGCCGATGTGGGCCAGCTCGCCCAGCTGCAGGGAGGCCCCGGCCAGCAGGAAGAACAGGATCATGAAGGGCCATTCGATGTGCTCGATCTCCGCGAACGGCCGGTCGTGATGGGAGGCCAGGTTGACGATGGTGGCCCCGACCACCAGGGCCGTGAGCAGGAAGGAGACCTCCAGCCACAGGGCCATTCCGCCGGCCAGCAGCACGACGCCGAGCGCCTCCGCCTGGGTGGGGCGTCCGGGACTCAGCCGCCCCGTGAGGTAGGCGGCGGGGATGCCCACCAACAGACCCAGCAGCAGGGCGCCCCCCACCTCCCGGAGCCCACGCCAGGCCACCTCCACCGCCGGCACCCCGCCTCCCGCCGCGACGGACTGGGCCACGGCCAGCAGCAGGGAGAACAGGATCAGGCCCCAGGCGTCGTCGATGGCCACGATCCCCAGCAGGGTATCGGAGAACCGGCCCCGGGCCTCCAGCTCCTCCACCACGTTGCTCACCGCCGCCGGCGCCGAGGCCGGGGCGACCCCGGCCAGCACCAGGGCCAGCGGCAAGGGGGCGCCCACCAGGAGCAGGGCGAACAGGACCAGGAGGGAGGCCCCCACGACCTCGAACAGGGAGATCGCCAGCACCGGGCGACCCACTTCCCGCAGATTGGCCAGGGACAGCTTGCCGCCCAGGAGGAACCCCACCATGAGCAGGGCCAGGTCGCTGACGAAGGGATACCACGTCTCGGCAGCCTCCGGCAGCAACGACAGGCCCGCCGGGCCGATGGCGACCCCGAAGACCACCAGTAGGGTCACGCGCGGCAGGGGCAGCCAGCGCGCGAGTAGGTCCCCGCACAGCCCCAGCAGCAGGAGGGCGCCGAGGGTAGTGATTACCAGACCGGGGCTTTCCATTACGTGCCTCCGGACCTCGAAGACCAGCGGTTCCCCCTATCCCAGGGGCCCTCGCCCCGGCCCGGGAGCCGGGGAGCTCCGGGAAAACTGCGGCAGCCGAAATCCGAGTGGCCGTAACCGCCCATTCCCGGCGCTCGGGGCGATGGTACACCCCATACGCATTCCTAAGGGATTACCCGGTGCCGTAAGGACCTCGGGCTTGTTATAGTCCCCGTTCTTTTTCCGAGGCCCTCCGTGGGGGACCTCCGCGCCACGGCTGGCGAACGCCCGGGGGCCGGCCAGTGCCGCCGCCCGGGACACCGCCCACCACCCACGTTTCGCCCCTCATCCAAGGAAGCGGACATGGTCCAAACCCTAGAAGTTGGCATCACCCTGGCCGTGGTCCTCGGCATCTTCGCCCAGTGGGTTGCCTGGCGCTTCGGCTTCCCGGCCATCGTCTTGCTGGCGGCCTGCGGGCTCCTGCTCGGCCCGGGGCTGGGCGTCCTGAACCCCACCTCCGACTTCGGGCCCCTCTACCACACGCTGGTGGGCCTCGCGGTGGCCATCATCCTCTTCGAGGGCGGGTTCAGCCTCAAGCGCAAGGAGATCGAGGGCGTTACCCGGGGGGTGATCCGCCTCATCTCCGTGGGGGTGGTGCTGGCCTGGATCCTGGGCTCCCTCGCCGCCCACTACATCGCCGGGCTGGCTTGGCCCCTGGCCATCACCATCGGCGCCATCCTGGTGGTCACCGGCCCCACGGTGGTCGGGCCGCTGCTGCGCCACGCCAAGCTGCAACCGCGACCCGCCTCCCTGGTGAAATGGGAGGGCATCATCAACGACCCCCTGGGCGCCCTGCTGGCCATTCTCAGCTTCGAGTACGCCCTGGGCCTGGGCACTGGCAGCGGGGAGGGCACCATCTGGGAGCTGTCCATCCAGCTCCTGGGGGCGCTGGTCTTCGCCTCCGTGCTGGGGGGCGGGGCGGGCCTGGCGCTGGGCCGGCTGTTCCGCACCGGCCTGGTACCGGAGTTCCTCAAGGCCCCGGGCCTGCTGGCCTTTGTCATGCTGGTCTACGTGGTGGCCAATACCCTGCTGCACGAGGCCGGCCTCCTGGCCGCCACCGCCATGGGGCTGGTCATGGGCAACATGGAACTGGCCGATGCCCTCGACCTGCGGCGCTTCAAGGAAAACATCGTCGTCTTCCTGGTGACGCTGCTGTTCGTGCTCCTCACCGCCGACATCGACCCCGATACCCTGGCCCGGCTGGACTGGCGCGCCCTGGCCTTCGTCGCCGCCATGCTGTTCGTGGTGCGGCCCCTGGCCGTGCTGCTGTCCACCGTGGGCTCGAGCATCCGCGGCGGCGAGCGCGTCCTCCTCGCCTGGGTCGCCCCGCGCGGCGTGGTGGCGGCGGCCATGGCCGGGATCCTGGGCGAAAGCCTCTCCCACGCGGGCTACCAGCACGCGGATCTGATCTTCCCCCTGGTGTTCGCCATCATCCTCACCACCGTCCTCCTCCACGGCCTCACCATCCGGCCGCTGGCCAACCGCCTGGGACTGACCGCGGGCAGTCCCAATGGCCTGCTGCTGGTGGGGGCCAGTCCCTGGTCCATCCAGCTGGCCCAGCGGCTGCACGAGGAGGGGGTGCGGGTGATCCTGGCGGACCCCTCGTCCCATCGCCTGAGCGCCGCGGACGCGGTGGGCGTCCCCACCCACGTGGGCGAGGTCCTGTCCGACCTCGGCCGGCAGCAGCTGGATTTGGCCGGGATCGGCAACCTGCTGGCGGCCACGGACAACTCCGCCTACAACGCCCTGGTCTGCACCCGCTTCGCCCACGAGCTGGGCCGCAACCACGTCTTCCAGCTGCCCGCGGGCAAGGGCACCGAGGAGGAGACCCCGGAGTTCAGCCACGAGGTGCGCGGCCGGACCGCCTTCAGCGACGACGCCACCTACGACGAGATGACGCGGCGCTACTACCTGGGCTGGCACTTCGACGAGCTCCACGTCACCGGCACCCGCTCCGGCCCGCAGTGTCCGGAGGGAAGCGAGACGCTCCTCATCCTGCGGCGCAACGGCGACCTGACCCTGCACTCGCCCGGCTGGACCGGCGAGCCCCGCCTGGGCGACCGGGTGTTCTGCTACATCCCGGCTCCCGAGGAGGAGGAAACCCCGGAGCAGGCGGCCCTGGGCGCCCAGTAGGACGGCAGGCGGCCGCCGTCGGGCAACGCCCCCCGCCGCGCGGGGGGCGTTCTACCGTTCGCGCCCTTTCCCCTCCCCCGCCCCGGGGCTCCGCCCCTCCAGGTGGAGTGCCGCCTTGGCCATGAGGTGGGCGCTCACCGGCGCGGTCAGGAACAGGAACAGGATCACCAGCAGCTCGTGGAGGCTCCACCCGGAAGCGGCGCTGAAGTGGACCATGGAGGCGATGAGCATGCCGCCCACCCCCAGGGTGGTGGCCTTGGTGGGGCCGTGGAGGCGGGCGTAGAAGTCGGGAAGCCGGGCCAGTCCCAGGGAGCCGATGAAGGCGAAGCCCGCCCCGATCAGCAGAAAGGCCGCCACGATGAGCTCGATGACCATTAGCCCCTCCTATTCGATGATGTCGCCGCGCAGCAGGTACTTGCTGAAGGAGATGGTGGTCACGAAGCCCAGCAGGGCGATCAGCAGGGAGGCCTCGAAGAAGGCCGTCCCGCCGCGCAGGACGCCCAGCAGGATAAGCAGGGAGATGGTGTTGATGAACATGGTGTCCAGCCCCAGGATGCGGTCCGGCAGGGTAGGCCCCCGCAGGATCCGCCACAGGCTCAGGACCATGGCCACCACCATGAGGGCCGCCGCCGTCCAGCCGGCATACACCAGGATCATGGGAAGATCTCCTCGATCAGCGTCTCGTACCGTTGCCGGATGCGTTCGACGAGGGCCGCCTCGTCCTCCAGGTCCAGGCAGTGGATCCACAGGCGGCCCCCGGCGCGATCCACGTCCACGGTCACGGTACCGGGGGTCAGGGACAGGAGGCTGGAGAGGACCGTCACCGGCACCTCCCCGCGCACCCGCAGGGGGTAGGCGACGAAGGCGGAGCGCGGCCGCCGGCCGAAGCGCAGGATCAGCGCCGCCACCGACAGGTTGGCCACCACGATGTCCGTCAGCAGGCGCCCCAGCAGCCGCGCCACCAGCAGGGGACGGCGCGGGTAGGCGGCGGGCCGGGACCAGAAGCCATCCGTGAACAGGGCCACCAGCCAGCCCACCACCAGTCCCGCCGCCACCACCCCGAGGCTCAGGTGATTGTGCAGCAGGACCCAGAACCCGGCCAGCACCAGCACCAGCCAGGGCCGGGGCAGCAGACGCTCCACCACGCTCACGGCCGGCTCCCCTCCACGGTAGCGTTCTCCTCGCCCAGCACTGCCCCCACGTAGGCGGCGGGCTGGCGGAGATCCTCCGCCGCCCGCTCCGCCCATTGGGCCGTCGGGCCGGCCGCCAGGGCCAGGATCAAAGTGGTGAAGACCAGGGCCACGGTGGGCCCCAGAGAGCGCGGGCCCGCCGCCCGCACCGGGCCGGGATCCAGCCCCTGCTTCCAGAACAGCGTGGAGCCGGCTCGCGCCAGGGGCACGATAACCAGCAGGCCGCCCACCAGCACTCCGACGAAGACCGCGACCATGTGCGGCTGCTCGACGAAGGCTTGCAGGATCAGCAGCTTGCCGAGGAATCCGCTGAAGGGCGGCAGCCCGGCCACCCCGATGGCCGCCACGAAGAACAGCAGACCCAGGGCGGTGGGCTGGGCCAGGGCGGCCCCCGCCTGCAGGCGGTCCCCCAGCGGGGCGCGCTGCCGGGCGATCACCCCCACCAGCAGGAACAGCCCCGCGCTGAGCAGGGTGGTGTGGAACAGGTAGTACAGGGCGGGCCCCGTGCCCTGCCCTTCCCGGCCGCCGAAGCCCAGCAGCAGGGTGCCGATGGAGACCAGCATCAGGTAGCCCACCATGGTGTTGAGGCGGGCGGCGCCCAGGGTGCCGAGCGCCCCCACCAACAGGGTGGCCAGGCCGGCGTACAGGAGCATGGTCTCCAGGCCGGGGCCCTCCAGCGAGCCGAACAGGAGGCTGTCCAGGCGGAGGATGGCGTAGATGCCCACCTTGGTCATCACCGCGAACAGGGCCGCCACCGGTGCCATGGCGGCCCCGTAGGCGGCCGGCAGCCACATATAGACGGGGAAGACCGCCGCCTTCAGGGCGAACACGGCGAGCAGCACCATGCCGCCCGCCCGGGCCAGGTCGGCCCCCTCCGGCGCCAGCTCCGGCACCCTCCTTGCCACGTCGGCCATGTTCAGGGTCCCGACGGCGCCGTAGAGCACCGCCAGCCCCACCAGGAACATCAGCGAGGCCACCAGGTTCAGGGTGACGTAGTGGAAGGCCGCCTTGCTCCGCCGCCCCCCGCCCCCATGGAGCAGCAGCCCGTAGGAGGCGATCAGCAGGATCTCGAAGAAGACGAACAGATTGAAGAAATCGCCGCTGAGGAAGGCGCCGTTGAGCCCCATGAGCTGGAACTGGAACAGCGGATGGAAGGCCCGGCTGTGGGTGTCCGCGCCGGCCGTGGCGTAGATCAGGCTGCCCAGGCCGATGACCGCCGTCACCCCCAGCAGCGAGGCGCTCAGCCGATCCAGGACCAGGACGATGCCCAGCGGCGGGGTCCAGCCCCCCACCTGGTACACCTGCGGTTCCTGGGCGGCGGCCTGCAGCAGCCAGGCGCACACCGCCACCAGCACGAGCGTGGCGGCGATGCCGAGGCCACGCAGGACCCGCATCTCCCGAAACGCCAGCTGCAGGGCGGCCACGGCCAGAGGCAGGACCACCGGCGCGATGATCAGGTGCTCGCTCATGCCCCCTCCCGGCGGCCATCCACATGGTCGCTCTTCAGGGCGCGCCGGTTGCGCAGGGCCAGAATCAGGACGAAGGCGGTCATGGCGAAGCTGATGACGATGGCCGTGAGCACCAGCGCCTGCGGCAGGGGATCGGCGTGAGCCTCCGCCTCGCCGCCCACCAGGGGCGGCGCCACCTCCAGAGGGAGGCCGCCGGAGAAGAACAGCGTCAGGTTGGCGGCGTGGGAGAGCAGGGTGATCCCCAGGATCACCGAGAAGGTCCGGGCCCGCAGCACGAGGTAGACCCCGCAGGCCGTCAGCCAGCCCACCGTCAGCGCCACTACCAGGGCCATTCCCTACCCTCGTCTTCCGGTTGGTCGTGGGCGGGGAAGAAGCGACCCTCCAGCTTCTGGCCGAGCCGGCCCAGCTCGGCCAGGATCAGGGTCACCGCCCCCACCACGGTCAGGTACACGCCGATGTCGAACAGCAGCGTGGTGGTCAGGCCGAGGTCGCCGAGCAGGGGCGGATGCAGGTGGGCGTGGGCGGCGGTCAGGAACGGCTCCCCCCAGGTCCAGGCCAGCACCCCGGTGGCCGTGGCCACTCCCAGGCCGGCGGCCAGGACGGGGCGATAGCGCAGCCGCAGGCGGTCCCGCGTCCAGCGGCTGCCGCTGGCCAGGTACTGCAGGATCAGGGCCATCCCCGTGACCAGGCCGGCCACGAAGCCCCCCCCGGGCTCGTGATGGCCGCGCACCAGGAGGAACAGCGACACCACCAGCGCCAGGGGCAGGAGGCCGCGCGAGATGGTCACCAGGACCAGGGGATGGACGTCCGGGTCCCAGCGCCTGCCGCGCAGGTCCGGCCCCGGCGGGATCAGGAAGCCGCGCAGCATGGTGAGAACACCCACCGCGGCGATGGCCAGCACCGTGATCTCGCCGAGGGTATCGAAGCCCCGGAAATCCACCAGGATGGTGTTGACCACGTTGGCGCCCCCGGCATCGGGAAGGCTGCGCTCCAGAAACTCCGGGCCGATCCGCCCCGGGTCGGAAGCCAGGGCGCGCCACAGCAGCCCGCCCACGGCGATCCCCGCCAGCCCGGCCACGGCCGCGTCCCGCAGCCGGCGCGGCGGGGTCGAGTCCACGGGGCTGCGCTGGGGCAGGAAGTACAGCGCCAGCAGCAGGAGCACGCCGGTCACCAGCTCCACCGTGAGCATGGTGAGGGCCAGGTCCGGGGCGGCGAAGCGCACGAAGAGCAGGGCCACTCCCAGGCCCACCACTCCCAGCCAGAGCACCGCCAGGAAGCGTCGCCGCCGCAGGACCACGGTGGCCCCCGCGCCCAGCGCCAGGCCCAGGGCGATCAGCACCGCGGAGGGGCCGGTGCCCGGCCCCGCTTCCGGAACCAGAAAGGGCCGCGTGGCCGCCGCCCACCCCGCCCCCACCAGCGCCAGCACGGCCAGCAGGAACAGGAGCTGGTAGCGCTGCAGGGAGCCGTTCTCCAGCCAACGGGTCACGCGCCCTCCGCCCCGCACCGCCGCGGCCTCGGCGCGCACGAACCAGGCCTGCATGTCGAGCTGCGGGACCAGGCGGTCGTGCCAGCGGTAGACCCGCTGCCGGGCCGTGTAGAGCAGGACCCCGCCCACCAGCGCCGCCAGGCTCATGAAGAAGGGCGGGGTGAGACCGTGCCAGATGGCCAGGTCGAAATCCGGTAGCCGGCCCGGCACCACCTGCTCGGCGGCCATGGCCAGCCAGGGGGCCACGGTCAGTCCGGGCAGGATGCCCACCAGCAGGCAGAGGGCCACCAGCACCTCGATGGGCACCCGCATGTAGCGCGGTGGCTCGTGGGGCGTCTTGGAAAGCCCCACCGGCTCGCCGTTGAAGAACACGTCGTGGATGAAGCGCAGGGAGTAGGCCAGCGCGAACACCCCGGACAGCACCGCCCCCGCCGGGAGGAGCAGTCCCCAGGCGGCATGCAGCCCCGTCTCCAGGGTCTCGGCGAAGAACATCTCCTTGCTCAGGAAGCCGTTCAGCAGGGGCACCCCGGCCATGGCGGCGGCGGCCACCATGGCCAGCAGGGCGGTGTGCGGCATGTAGCCGAACAGGCCGTTGAGCTTGCGCATGTCGCGGCTGCCGGTCTCGTGCTCGACGATGCCCGCGGCCATGAACAGCGAGGCCTTGAAGATGGCGTGGTTGATGATGTGGAAGACCCCGGCCACCGCCCCCAGCGGCGTGCCCAGCCCGAACAGCATGGTGATCAGGCCCAGGTGGCTTACGGTGGAGTAGGCCAACAGGCCCTTGAGGTCGTGCCGGAACAGGGCGAAGAAGGCGCCGAACAGCAGGGTCAGCAGGCCCGCCCCGGTCACCAGGACGAACCACAGGTCGGTCCCCGCCAGGGCGGGAAACAGCCGCGCCAGCAGGAAGACCCCGGCCTTCACCATGGTGGCCGAGTGGAGGTAGGCGCTCACCGGGGTAGGCGCCGACATGGCCCGGGGCAGCCAGAAGTGGAAGGGGAACTGGGCCGACTTCGTGAACACCCCCAGCAGGATCAGCCCCAGGATCCAGGGGTAGGCGGGGTCGGCCCGCACCGCCTCCCCCGCCGCCAGCACCGTGGTGAGGTCGTAGCCGCCGGCCACCGACCCCAGCAGCAGCACCCCCGCCAGCAGGGCCAGCCCGCCGCCGCCCGTCACCACCAGGGCCATGCGCGCCGACTGGCGGGCGCTTGGGTCGAGGTTCCAGAAGCCGATGAGGAGGAAGGAGCTGAGGCTGGTGAGCTCCCAGAACAGCACCAGCAGGAGCAGGTTCTCCGACAGCACCACCCCCAGCATGGAGGCGGCGAAGAGCAGGAACAGGACGTAGAAGCGGTGGAGGGGGGCCCGCTCGGGCAGGTAGTAGAAGGCGTAGAGCACGATCAGGAGCCCGATGCCCAGCACCAGGAGGACGAACAGCAGGCTCAGCCCGTCCAGGCGCAGGGCCAAGTCGAGCCCGGCGGCGGGTAGCCAGGACCAGCGCTCCACCAGGACCCCGCCGTCCCGGGCCGCACCGGCGACGGACAGGGTCGCCACCACGGTCGCCCCCAGCACCGCCGCCGCCCAGCCGGCGGTGGCGCGCAGCCGCCGGTGGCCGCCGATCATGGGCAGCAGGGCCCCCAGCAGGGGCAGAAGGACCACGGCGAGCAGGCTCATTCCATCGCACTCCCACCACCACTTGGGCCGTCAGGGGGTTGGCGCCGGAGCCTAAAACGCCCCCGCCCGGGGGAGGCGGAGGCGCAGGGAACAGGCGTCTACCACGCTAGATGAGGCCGTAGGGTGTGTCCACCAGATTGTCCGCGGGGTCCAGGACCCAGTCCACGGAGAAGCCGTCCTCCTCGGGGTAGAGCAAGACGTGGGGGCGCTCGGTCATGTCCTCCAGAATCATGCCCACCTCGGCGGGGTCGCAGACGCCGCCGTGGCGGCGCAGGTGGCGGACCCGCAGGTGGTCGCGCCCCTCCACCCGCACCAGCACCGGCCGCGGCAGCTCCAGCGGCAGGATGTGCTCGCGCACCAGCCACTGGACGGGATACAGCCGCCGCGCGGGAGTGTCCGGCCGGAAGGCCGGCTGCCTGGCGTCGATGCGGAAGTGCCCGCCGCCGCCGGGCTCATGCACCAGCTTGCCCAGCCAGCCCTCGGGAAAGCCCTCGTGCACGATCAAGGTCCGCCCCGCGTAGCGGTCGAAGAAGGCCCGCTTCCGGGCCTGCAAGTCGGGCACCGGGGCGAGGCGGTCCCACGCCCGGCGCATCCATGCGGTGACCATGGCCCCATCTACTCCGTCGGCGGTTGGACGCCCGGCCCGGGCGCCGTTGTCAGGAGTCGGCCGCCGGGCAGGTCCCGGTGGAGCAGGAGGAGGCGTTCTCGCGCTCCTTGGCGCTGGAGTAGCCGTCCTTGTACCACCCGCCACCCTTGAGCACGAAGGAGCCGGCGTTGTTGAGCTGCTTGCGCAGGGAGGGCTCCTTGCATTCGGGGCATTCGGTGAGGGGATCCTCGCTGATGCGCTGCTTCACCTCCAGCTGGTGGCCGCACGACGCGCAGGCGTACTCGTAGGTCGGCATGGATCACTGTCCTCCGTTGGGCGATGGCGTTGGGTAACCGGTGTCTATATAGGGGCTGTGGGGCCCGATTACAAGCCTCGGACCGTCGGGACCGGGTGGAGTTCATCCCGCCCGCAGGCGCAGGTACACCTCCGGCAGCCGCTGCGGCAGCTCGTCCACCCGGTCCAGGACCAGGTAGTGGCCCGGGCCGAAGATGGCCGGCAGGTAGTCGGAGCCGGAGGGGTCCAGGGTCAGGCAGAAGGGGTGGATGCCCCGGTCCACCGCCTCCTTCACCGCCATGCGGGTGTCCTCGTGCAGGTAGCGGGGGTCGCCGCCGTCGTCGTAGTCCGCGGGCCGGCCGTCCGACAGGATCAGCAGCAGGCGGCGCTCGGCGCTCACCCCCGCGAAGCGCCCGCTGGCGTGGCGGATGGCCGCCCCCATGCGGGTGGCCAGGCGGCCGTTGATGCCGGCGATGGTGCCGCGCACCTGCGCGTCCAGGGCCTGCCCGAACTCCTTGATGGGGTAGTAGCTTACGCTGTCGCGGTACTTGGAGGCGAACCCGGCCAGGGCGTAGGGGTCGCCCAGGGTGTCCAGGGCCTCGGCGAACAGCAGCATGCCCGCCCGCAGGCGGTCCACCACCCGGCCCTCGCCCGACTCGCAGGGGGCCATGATGGAAGTGGACAGGTCCGCCAGCAGGAGCACCGCCGTGTCGCGCTCCACCCGGGCACGGTGCTGATAGACGTAGGGCTCCGGGGCGTTGCCGGCGCGCTTCTCGGTGACGAAGTCCATGGCCGCCTCCACGTCCAGCTCCTCGCCGTCAAGCTGGCGGCGCAGCGGCGCCGGACGCTGGGGCTTCTGCATCTGCAGGGCGCGCTTGAGGCGGGTCAGGGTGTCGCCCTGGGCGGCCAGCATCTCCGCGGCGGCGGACGGGTCGGCGCCGTCCAGGGGCTTCTCCTGGATCCAGGCCCAGTCGGGCTTGTAGTCCCGGTCGCGGTAGTCCCATTCCGGGTAGCCCACGCCCACCTGGTCGGCCCGGCGCTGGCGGCGCTTCCCGGACACCGCCGTGGCGGTGTTGATGCCGGCGCCGATGCGGCCGCCGCTGCCCCCGGTCTCCTCCGGCGGCATGGACCAGTCGGGATCCTCCTGGGTCTCGCCGCCCTCCTGCTCCTCCTGGCTGGCCGCCTCCTCGCCGCGGCTCTCCTCCAGGTCGTCGGCGCCCGAGGCCTCCTCGTCCTCTCCCCCGTAGCTGCGGGGATACACGGGCCGGGAGGCGTTGGGGCCGCGCCCCGGCAGGTAGGCCCGGTCCCGGTCGGCCATGTCCGGCGTCGGCAGGTCCCCTTCCTCCTCGTACAGCCGGTTGGCGATGCGAAAGGCATCCACCAGGGTGGCGCCGGGCTCCAGCAACGGCTGCAGGCGCGCGTCCAGCTCCGCCTCGCCGAGGGCGCCGCGCACGCTGTCCCGCGCCAGGCGCCAATAGGGGGCAGCGTTGCCCTCGGGCTCGCCCCCGGCCTCGGCCAGCCGCAGGAGGCGGTGCAGGTGGCCCGGGATGATGCCGTCCAGGGCCGCGTCCACGCGCAGGTCCTCGCACAGGTCGAACAGCAGCTGGAAACGGAACAGCTCGTCGCCGTAGGCGGCGTAGAGCGGCCGCCAGGTGATCCGCTGGCCGTCCTCCAGGGGGGGATGGGCCATGCCCGCCTCGGCGAACAGGGCCTCGATGGCCTCCCGGTCGTAGGTGCCCTGCTCCAGGTGGCCGGCCACGTGGAAGACGGCGAGCAGCGCCTCCTCGCGGCTGGGGAATACCGCCGGCAGATAGATGGCCTCGCCGTCCGTGTCCGCCAGGGGCCGGCCCTCGCCCGGGATCCACTCGCTCTCGGCGAAGGGATGGGCGCGGCCGAACCAGGCCGCCTGCAGCATCTGCAGCAGCCGGGCGTGCTCCCGCACGCGGTAGCCGGGCACCGCCTCCAGCAGCAGGCCCACGCTCTCGGCGCTTTCCAGGCGGAAGTAGGCCTCGCCGCGCTGGCGGGAGGCCTGCAGGATGTCCGCGCCGCGCCGGGCCCACTGGTCCAGGCCCTCGGGACCCACCAGGTCGCGCACCCGCATGGCGCCGGTGACGTAGCTGCCCAGGGCCACGCGGCGTTCCTGGAACAGCTTCTCGGCGGGGGCCAGGAGCTCCTCCATGCCCGCGGCCCCCTTGCCGCCGGCGAGGTCGCGCCAGGGGGTGCGGAAGTAGCTGGTGCCGGAGTCCAGATGCCGCTCCAGCCAGCGGATGCCGAGCTCGAACCAGGTGCGCTCGCCCTCCGGGCCCAGCTCGGCGTAGACCTCGCCCACCTGGGGCATGAAGGCCTCCAGGGCCTTGTAGGAGCCCCGCCAGCGCAGGAACTCCGCCGCCTGCTCCACCCAGTCCAGGCAGTCGCAGGCGGCGACGGCCTGCTCCGTATTGCGGATGAAGGCCTTGCCCGCCTCGCGGTCGTGGAAGAACAGGTCGCGGGCGTGCTCCAGCCAGTGCAGCGCCGCCTCGGCGCCGAACCGCTCCTGGACCGTGGGCAGGACCTGGGTGGAGTCGCGGTGGGCGACGAAGCTCACCCCTTCCAGGTGCTGGCGGATCTCCTCGATCTCGAGGAGGGCTTCGTTCTCGGTCATGGCTTCTTCACGGATTATTGAACCGCCAAGTACGCCAAGGGCGTCAACAAAACGACTCAAAGAAAGGCGATACGGAAGAACCTTCCCCGTAATCCGGAGGCGGCCAACCACCCTGCCTTTTCAAGGTCTTCTTATTTGTCGTTTCGCCGTCCTTGGCGTCCTTGGCGTCCTTGGCGGTTGCATTCCTGCCGTCTACGCCGTGGCCTCGGCGCCGAAGTGGGTGCGCATGATCTCCATCAGCGCCTCGGCCAGCTCCGGATCGTCGGTGATGGGGGCGACCATGGCGGCGCGGCAGGCCTCCAGGGGCGCCATGCCGGCGTGGATGAGCTGGCCGGCGTACACCAGGGCGCGGGTGGAGGTCACCTCGTCGAGGCCGTGGTCCTTGAGGTTGCGGGCCTGGCGGCCGGCGGCCACCAGCTTGTCCAGCAGCTCGCCGTCGAGGCCCTCGGACTCCTTGGCCACGATCTCGCGCTCCACCTCCTCGGAGGGGTAGTCGAAGTTGTAGGCCACGAAGCGCTGCTTGGTGGAGGGCTTCAGGTCCTTGAGGACGGTCTGGTAGCCCGGGTTGTAGGAGATCACCAGCATGAAGTCCTCGTGGGCGTCGATGATCTGGCCCTTCTTGTCCAGGGGCAGCTGGCGGCGGTGGTCGGTGAGGGGGTGGATCACCACCGTGGTGTCCGTGCGCGCCTCGACGATCTCGTCCAGGTAGCAGATGGCGCCCTCCTTCACCGCCTTGGTGAGCGGGCCGTCCTGCCACACTGTCTCCTCGCCCTGCAGCAGGAAGCGGCCCACCAGGTCGGAGCTGGTGAGGTCCTCGTGGCAGGAGACGGTCACCAGCGGCCGGCCCAGCTTGTGGGCCACATGCTCCAGGAAGCGGGTCTTGCCGCAGCCCGTGGGCCCCTTGAGCATCACCGGCAGGCGCTCGTCGTAGGCGGCCTGGAAGAATTCGATCTCGCCGCCCTGGGCGGCGTAGAAGGGCGCGTCGCCGTCCTCGGGGGCCTGGATCACGTCCCGCTCCACGCCCCGCAATCTATCGATGAACTTCTTGACCATGATCGGGCTCCTCGTCTCGCCCCGCGCCGGACCAACGCCCGCGGATTTCCGAGCTTCAGTATCAGGAAACGCGCTAATATACCAGTCCGGACCTCGGGGGGCGAAACGCGTTTCGGGGCTATTCCCCGGCTTCCACGGCCCCGGTCTCCTCCTTGGCCGTCGCGGCCAGGGCGCCCACCGTCACCGAACCGAGCTCCTGTTCCAGGAGCCGGTCCATGCGCTCCATGAGCCGGTCCGCCACGGGGTCGGCCCGCAGCCGATAGCGGGGCGGCCCGGCGCCTCCGGAGGAGCGGGTCACGGCGTCGATCACCTCCTTGACCGGAAGGGAATGGGGATCCCGCGCCGGCAGGTAGGCGGGGGGCCGGCCTTGAGTGGGGGCGACCAGGCCGGCCCCGTGCAGGTCCTCCAGCACCCCGAGAAGGGGATTGCCGGGGACCCCCAGGCGGGCCTGCAGGGTCTCCAGGGTCCAGGGGGCCTGGCCCCGCTCGAAGGCCCGCGCCACCAGGAGCATTGCGGTGAGCGCCGCCCGCTGCCGGGGCTTGCCGCGCAGGGGCGTGCCCGGCTCGGGCTGGCCCAGGTACTCGGGGTGCTGGAAGAAGAAGGTGATCCGCGCCCCCACCAGCATGATCAGCCAGCTCAGGTAGAGCCAGATCATGAACAGCAGGCCGATGGCGAAGCCCGAGTAAATGGCCGCGTACCGTGCCGAGCTGGCCACGAAGGTCCCGAAGATCCAGCCGGAAAGCTGCCAGAGGACGCCGGCCACCAGTCCGCCGGTGAGCGCGTTGCCGAAAGGCACCCGGGTATTGGGCACCAGGAGATAAACCAGGGTGAAGGCCCCCACCACCAGGGCCACGGGCACCAACTGGGACAGCAATCCCAGCACCGTGCCCAGGGGCTCCAAGCCCCAGATGGCCCGGAGCCATGGAGATTCCAGGGCCCGAGCGGTCATGCCGGCGGTGGTAAAGAGCAGGATGGGACCGCCGAAGATCACGCTCAGGTAGCCGCTCACGCTCTGCGGCCAGCTGCGGGCCTCCCGGATGTCCCAGATGAAGTTGAAGCTGGTCTCGATCTTATAGATCAGGGAGCCCACGGTGAACAGCAAAAAGGCCAGGCCCACGGTGCCCAGCACCCCCACCTCGATGTTGTCCACGAATTCCAGGATGCGCTCGGCGAAGCCCCGCCCCTCGGGCCCCAGCGGGGCGAGAAACCCCAGGAGAACCGGCTCCAGACGGTTCTGCATGCCCAGGGCCGTGAGCACCGAGAACCCAAAGGCCAGCAGGGGCGCCAGGGAAAGCAGGGTGGTGTAGACCAGGCTGGTGGTGTGGCGGGTAAGGGCGCCATCGTAGAGGTCCAGGGCGAGGGCCCAGAGGATCTGGCCGGTGCGGACCAGGACCCGGCGCCGCCAGGGAAGGGCGCTCACCTCCTGGCCCCAAAGGGCCCGATTCAGCCAACGGGCTGCCCGTTCCCAGCGACTCGCCATGGTCCCTCCCGGTTTCTGGCCCGATCCCTTGCGGCGGGTTCAGGATGGGCCCGAATCGCCCGCCAGGTCCACCAGCGTGGCCCCGGCCAGGCTTTCCCCGCAGGCCTGCTCGCAGGCCACCATGTAGCGGTCCACCCGCGGATCCTCGGGGAGGCGGTACGGCGGCACCACCTCATAGCCGCCGGCGGCCCGAACGGCACCCAGCAGGTCCTCCAGTGGCACCCGCTCCGGGCTGCGCCCCGGGACCAGGCCCGGGGGCTCGCCCCGGGTGGGCAGCAGGAGCCCCGCCTCCTGGAGGTCCTCCACCACCCGCTCTACCACCTCCACCGGCACCTCCAGCCATCGGGCCAGCCGGTCCGCGGTCCAGGGCTCCTGGCCCCCGACCAAGTAGTCCCGGACGATGGGCGCCATCACCAGCAGCGCCAGGCGCTCGGCGAGGCGGGCGCTCACCCGCGCTCCACCCCCGGCCCGCCGCAGAGACTCGGGGTGCTGCAGGTAGAAGGCCAGCCGGGCCCCCAGCAGCAGGATCAGCCAGCTCTGGTACACCCAGATCATGAACACCACCAGGATGGCCAGCCCCGAATAGACTGCCGCGTAGCGCGTCGAGCCCACCGCTACCGCACCGAAGATCCAGCCCACCGTCTCCCACAGGATGCCCGCCACCAGCCCGCCCACCAGCGCGGCCCGCACCTGGACCCGGGCGTGGGGGATGATGAAGTAGACGAAGGCGAAGGCCAGGATCACCAGGACGTAGGGGAGGAGGGCCAGAACCGCGGCGACGACGGTGCCCAAGGGGCCGAGCGCCAGAACGGCCTGCACGCGCTCGCTGGCGAACAGGGAGGCGGTCAGGGCCAGGGCTCCCACCACCAGCAGGGGCCCCACAGCGATGATGGCCAGGTAGCCGACGATCCGCTGGCCCAGACCGCGCAGGCGGCGCACCGCCCAGAGCTCGTTGAGGGCGCCCTCCACCTTCTGCGCCAGGGAGAGGGCCGTGTAGAGCAGGAACACCACGCCCGCCGCCCCCAGCACGCCGGTATTCACTCCCTCCACGAAGCCCAGCAAACGCTGGGCCATGCGCTCGCCCGCCTCGCCAAGGGGGTCGAAGGCCCCCGCCAGCAACGGGAAGAGCTCCTCGTGGAGGCCGAACCCCTTGAGCACGGAAAAGCCCACCGCCAAAAGGGGAATGAGGGCCAGCAGGGTGGTGTAGACCAGGCTGGTGGCCTGGTCCGGGATCCGCCCCTCCCAGACCAGCTCCCGCCCCAGCACGTGCAGCACGCGCAGGACGCGGACGGCGGCCCGGCGAAACCGGCTCTCGCGGGGGTCGGACTCCCAGGCGAACCGGACCAGGGATCGGAAGAGGTGGCCCATTTCCGTCCAGCCTTTCTTTTTGCGGGGGCTTCGTCCCGCCCTCATTCCACCCTACAATACCTTCGGCACGCCCCATCCCCATCCGGGCCCCCGCATGCCCCCGACACAAGGAGCGCGCAGTGGAAACCAAGATCCTCCTCGACGAGTCGGAGATCCCCCGGCATTGGTACAACGTGGTGGCGGACATGCCCAATCCCCCTGCGCCACCGCTCGGGCCCGACGGCCAGCCGGTGGGTCCCGAGGCCCTGTCGGCGATCTTCCCGCAAGGGATCATCGAGCAGGAGATGGCCACGGACCGCTGGATCGAGATCCCCGAGCCGGTGCGGGCGGCCTACGCCCTGTGGCGCCCCGCCCCCCTGTACCGCGCCCACCGGCTTGAAGCGGCCCTGGGGACCCCGGCGCGCATCTACTACAAGTACGAGGGGGTGAGCCCCGCCGGCTCGCACAAGCCCAACTCCGCCATCGCCCAGGCCTACTACAACAAGCGGGAGGGCTTCACGCGGCTGGCCACCGAGACCGGCGCCGGCCAGTGGGGCTCCTCCCTGGCCTTCGCCGGGGAGATGTTCGGCCTCGACGTGCGCGTCTACATGGTGAAGGTGAGCTACGAGCAGAAGCCCTTCCGCCGCTCCATGATGCAGACCTGGGGCGCCGAGGTGCTGCCCAGCCCCACCGACCAGACCGAGGCCGGCCGCAAGGCCCTCGTGGAGGATCCGACCAACCCTGGCTCCCTGGGCCTGGCCATCTCCGAGGCGGTGGAGGACGCCGCCGGCCGCGACGACACCAACTACGCCCTGGGCTCGGTGCTCAACCACGTGCTGCTGCACCAGACCGTGATCGGCCTGGAGGCCAAGAAGCAGTTCGACCAGGTGGGCGACTACCCGGACATGGTGTTCGCCCCCTGCGGCGGCGGCTCCAACTTCGGCGGCGCCGCCTTCCCCTTCCTGGCGGACAAGGCGGCGGGCAAGGAGGTACGCCTGGTGGCGGTGGAGCCCACCTCCTGCCCCACACTCACCCGCGGCCACTACGCCTACGACTTCGGCGACTCCCAGGGCCTCACGCCCCTCTCCCTCATGTACACCCTGGGCCACGACTTCATGCCGCCCTCCATCCACGCCGGCGGCCTGCGCTACCACGGCGACTCGGCCCTGGTCTCCCAGCTCTACCACGAGGGCATCCTGGAGGCGGTGGCCGTGCCCCAGGTGGAGACCTTCCAGGCCGGCGTCACTTTCGCCCGCGCCGAGGGCATCATTCCCGCCCCCGAGACCAACCACGCCATCCGCGCCTGCATGGACGAGGCGCTGCGCTGCAAGGAGAGCGGCGAGGAGAAGACCCTGTTCTTCAACCTCTCCGGGCACGGCCACTTCGACATGGCCGCCTACGACAAGTACTTCTCCGGCGAGCTGGAGAACTACGAGTACCCCGCCGAGGAGATCGAGGCCGCCCTGCACCGGCTGCCCAGGGTCGCCGGGACCTGACCGGGCGCTCCGGGACGAGGCCGCAAAAAACCCCGCTCCAGAAGGAGCGGGGTTTTTCTTGCTGCGGCGAAGGCTACGGACGGGTCAGTGGATATCCCGCCAATACTCCTTCTTCACCAGGTAGGTGACCAAACCGAGGATCACCAGGAACAGCAGGACCCAGGGACCCATGGAGTGGCGCGCCTTCACCGAGGGATCGCCCACATAGGACATGAAGGACACTAGGTTCTGAACCTTTTGATCCAGCTTCTCCGGCACCTCCGGGTACTCCAGGTCCCCCTCCTCCCCGTCGTGGTGGGGCTGGGGCATGGCGTCGTAGTACTCCGGGGCCTCTTCGGTCATGCTGTAGAGGACGTTGGGCATGCTGACCTCCGGGAACACATGGTTGTTCCAGCCGTTGGCCGCATCTTCGTCGCTGTGGAAGCGCAGGAGGTAGGTGTAGATCCAGTCCTCCCCGCGGACCCGCGAGGTCAGGGAGAGGTCCGGCGCCGAGGCACCGAACCACCGGTCACCCTGATCCTCCGTCATGGCCGATTCCAGGTGGTCGTTGACGCTGGCGAGCCCATACATCAGCTCGTCCTCGACCTCCTCCTTGGCCATGCCGAGATCCTCCTCCAGGTTCTTGAGGCGGAAGAACTCGGCGGAGTGGCAGCCCATGCAATTGTCGATGAAGGTCTCCGCCCCGTCGCGCAGGGCCTCGTCGGAGTAGTCCACCTCCATGTGCATGAGATCCGCCTCGCCGCCCGCCCCCAGGGCGAGACCCGGAAGGGCGACAAGGCCCGTCACGATAGCTGCGATCCAGTTCTTCATCACTTGGTCACCCTTTCCGGAACCGGTTTCGGCTTTTCCCACTTGGACACGAACGGCAGCGCGATAAAGAACGCGAAGTAGATCACCGTGAAGATCCGCGCGAACATGGTGTAGGTCGCGGTCGCCGGTTGCCCGCCCAGCCACATGAGCACCACGAAGCTGATGCCGAACAGGATGACCATCTGCTTGTAGATGGGCCGGAACCGCCAGGACTTGACCTTGGAGCGGTCGAGCCAGGGCAGCAGGAACAGGAAGGCGATGGCCAGGAACATCAGCACCACGCCGGTTAGCTTGTCGGGCACCGCGCGCAGGATGGCGTAGAAGGTGCCGAAGTACCACACCGGCTTGATGTGCTCGGGAGTCTGCAGCGGATCGGATTCCATGAAGTTGTCGTGCTCCAGGAAGTACCCGCCCGCCGTCGGCAGATAGAAGATGATCACCGCGGCAACGAACAGGAAGACAACCGCGCCAAAAATATCCTTCACCGTGTAGTAGGGATGGAAAGGAATGCCATCCACCGGCTTGCCGGTTTCATCCTTGTTCTTCTTGATCTCCACCCCGTCCGGGTTGTTGGACCCCACCTCGTGCAGAGCGATCAGGTGCACGGCCACCAGGGCCAGCAGCACGATGGGCAGGGCCACCACATGCAGGGCGAACAGGCGGTTCAGGGTGGGGTCGTCGATGGAGAACCCACCGCGAATCCATTCCGCCAGGTCCGGACCGATGTAGGGGATGGGAGTGAACAGGTTGATGATCACCTGGGCGCCCCAGTAGGACATCTGGCCCCAGGGCAGCACGTAGCCCATGAAGGCCTCGGCCATGAGCACCAGGAAGATCAGCATGCCCACCAGCCACACCAGCTCCCTTGGCTGCTTGTACGAGCCGTACATGAGGGCGCGGAACATGTGGAGGTAGATTACGATGAAAAAGGCCGAGGCGCCCGTGGAGTGCATATACCGGATCAGCCAGCCGTAGTTCACATCGCGCATGATGTGCTCGACGGAGGCGAAGGCCAGCTCGGCGTCCGGCTTGTAGTGCATGGTGAGGAAGATGCCGGAGACGATCTGCACCACCAGCACCAGCAGCGCCAGCGAGCCGAAATAATACATGAAGTTGAAATTCTTCGGCGCGTAGTACTCGGTCAGATGCTCGCGGATGTTCCGCATGAGCGGATAGCGGGCATCGACCCAATCGATTACTCGGTTCACGTTCGCTCCCCCTTAGCCCATCGGCTCGCCGATGCGAAGCTCGCTATCGGAGAGGAATTCATAGTAAGGAACTTCCATGTTCCGCGGCGCGGGACTGCCTTCCATGACCCGTCCGGCCAGGTCGTAGCCGGAACCGTGACACGGACAGAAGAAGCCGCCCTTCCAGGCCCCCGACCAGAAGTCGCCGCCGGATTCTGGATTGTAGGAGGGGATGCAGCCAAGGTGGGTGCAGATGGCAATCATGACCAGCCATTCGGGTTCACGGGACCGGTACTCGTTGGCCGCGAACTCGGGCTGCTCGGACTTCTCGGAGTCCGGGTCCTTGAGCTGGTCCGTGACCTCCGGATCCTCCAGGGTCTCCAGCATCTCGTCGGTCCGCCGCACCACCCACACCGGTTTGCCTTGCCACATGACGGTGATGCGCTGGCCCTTGTCGACCTTTGACAGGTCCACCGTGGTGGTGGCCTCGGCCATGACCGCCGCGCTCGGCGACATGCTCCGGATGAAGGGGACAGCCGCGTAGCCCACGCCAACCGCCCCAACCACGCCGGCGGTCCAGTTCAGGAACCGTCGGCGGTTGGGGTTCACACTGTCCGTACTCATAGCTCCTCCTAGGACGGGAAAGGCATCAATCGCGGGAACGGGACTTCGAAATGTTTGGCGCGGAGAACGGAGACGCTATTGATCTCCGGAATCCGCAGAAATCGGGCCTGATCAGGAACAAAAAACGAAAGCCGGCTCCCCGGCCGGCATAGGTTCCTGCATGCAAGGCCGTCCGGTCAAGGCCAGCCCTTTCTGTCCATCCATAAAAGAATTTAATGATTTTTTAAAATTGCAGGACAGGAATAAGCCTATGCTGGATTCGGAATGTCGACGAAGCGATGTTCCAGGCCGAAGCGCTCCGCCAGGTGCCGGCCCAGGGATCCTGCCCCGGCCCGTTCGGTAGCGTGGTGGCCTGCAGCCACGAAGTGGATGCCGAGCTCGCGGGCCATGTGGGTAGCGCGCTCGTTGGACTCCCCGGTCAGATAGCAGTCGTAGCCCGCGGCCGCGGCCTCCTCCACAAGGTCCGGTGCGCCGCCGCTGCACACCGCCACCCGCTCGATCCGCTTCTGGGGGCCGGCCACGTGCAGGGTCCGGGTCTCCAGCCGCTCCCCCACCCGTTCCAGGAAGGCGGTGGGCTCCAGGGGAGTCGCCAGGCTTCCCCCCAGGCCGATGGTGATACCGCCCAGGGCGCCAAAGGGCTCGGCGCCCCGCACCTCCAGGACCTCCATCAGACCGGCGTTGTTGCCCACGGTTGGGTGGCGGTCAAGGGGCAGGTGGTAGGCCAGCAGGGAAAGGTCGTTCTTCAGAAGGGTGCGGAGGCGGTTGCCCTTCATCCCCACCACCCTGGGATCCTCTCCCTTCCAGAAATACCCATGGTGGACCAGCACCAGATCGGCCCCGTCCGCCACCGCCACGTCCAGCAGCGCCTGGCAGGCGGTGACCCCGGAGACGATCCGCTGTACCCGGGCGCGGCCCTCCACCTGCAGCCCGTTGGGAGAGAAGTCCGACACGGCGCCCACTTCCAGGAACTCGTCGCAGTAGGCCACCAGCTCGTGAAGATCCACCGACATCTCAGCCTCCGGGCATCAGGTAACCGTCCAAACAACCGCGGAGTGCACGCAGCGCGCGGAGAAAGAGGAAAGAGAGCTTCCGCAACCATGCCGGGGCCGCCCCGGCATGGTCCGCCGGCAAGGCGGTTCCGGCTCCAACCCTGGGGAAGCGGCTATCGGCCGCCACCGTCCGGGGCCCCATTTGTCGCGGGTGCCCTGGCCGCTCTCCCTGCAGGAACTGGAAGGAAGGGTTCTTTCCCTGCGTGCGTCCCGGATCCTCCGTGGCCCCATTGATTGCGGAGCAGCACCGACCCTCAGGATTCCTCCTCCGCCGAGTCGCTTTCCGCCTCCTCCTGCGGGGTCACGTAGCGCGACAGCACGATCCCCAGCTCATAGAGCAGCCATACCGGGAAGCCCAGCAGGACCTGGGAGATAACGTCAGGCGGGGTGATGAGCGCGGCCAGAATGAACGCGCCGGCGAACACATAGCGGCGCTTGGCCCGCATGCCCTCCACCGTCACCATGCCCAGGCGCACCAGGGCCATGCAGACGACGGGGATCTCGAAGGAGGCGCCGAAGGCCAGGATCAGGGTCAGCGAGAAGCCCAGGTACTCCTTCATGGTGGGCATGGCCATGATCTCTTCGTTGGCGAAGCCCACCAGGAACTGGAACGCCAGCGGGAACACCAGGAAGAAGCTGAAGGCCGCCCCGAACAGGAACAGGAAGATGGACAGGATCAGGACCGGGAAGAACACCCGGCGCTCGTTCTTGTACAGTCCCGGGGCCACGAAGGCCCAGAACTGGTACAGCACCACCGGGATGGCGAGCAGGAAGCCGGTGAGCAGGCTGACCTTGAGGTAGGTGAAGAAGGCCTCGCCGGGGTTGGTGAAGATGAAGGAGGACTGCTCGGGCAGGGTCCGGTTCATGGGCTCGATGAAGAAGCTGAAGATCCGCTCCTTGAACGGATAGGCAGCCAAAAAGCCTACCAGCACCCCCGCCAAAGCCCGGGTCATCCGGGACTTCAGCTCCAGGAGATGACCGACCAGGGTATCCGATTGCTCGCCGGGATCAGCCACGGTCTTTGTCACTCTTCGGTTGGTCCTGCTCCAGCTCCCGCTCCATGGCCTCGGCGGCTTCCCGCTCCGGATCCGCCTCTGGCTCCGCATCCGGGCGCTCACCTTGGGTTTCGGGGGCTGCGGAAGCCTCGTTCCCGCTGTCCTCCCCCGCGGCGGCCTCCGCCTTCCGCTCCTCGCCGCCCGCTTCCCGATTCTCCGCGGACGCGGAGCCCTTTTCGGCCTTGCGGGAAGGATCGGTGGCCGCGCGGGTCTCGCGGTCCACCTCCTGCACGGACTTCTTGGTCCGCTCGAGGGATTCCCGCGTCTCGCGCTGGAGCTCGCTCAGGTGCAGGTCCCGGTCCAGCTCGGACTTCATGCCGTCCAGATACCGCTTGGCCTGATGGAACCAGCCGCCCACCGTCCGGGCCACCTCCGGGAAGCGCTCGGGACCCACCACCAGCAGGAGGATAAGCCCGATCACCAGCAACTCGATGAAGCCGATATCAAACATGGCCCGAGGGGAACCTCAATAGGCGTGGACCGGGGCCGGCGGCCCCGATGTCGGGGTGTGCAAGGGAGGGGTTACTTCTTTTCTTTCTCTTCTTCCTTCTGCTCCACCGTGCTGCCCTCGATGGTCTCGCCCTGGCTGTGCTCCAGGCTCTCCGGCTCTTTCTTCTCGTCCTTGGGGGTACCGTCGTCCATGGACTGCCGGAAGCCACGGATGCCCTTGCCCAGGGCGCTGCCGATCTCCGGCAGCTTGCCGGCACCGAAGAACACCAGCACGATCACCAGAATGATCAACAGCTCGGGAATACCGAATCCACCAAACATGGCCCATCCTCATGAAGTTTCGTTTTCGAATGCGGGCGGGCGCCTAGCTTTCGGCCCCGCCCCGGGCCGCCTTTTCCGTGTGCCCCGGGGTACCGAAGCGGCGGTCCAGCTCGGCCAGCACCTCGTCCGGCCCCAATCCCTGCTCGGCCAGCATGACGAGGCAATGGAACCAGAGATCGGCGGTTTCCGAAACCACGGCGTTCCGGTCCTGCTCCCCGTCCTTGGCGGCCAGCAGGACCTCCGTGGCCTCCTCCCCCACCTTCTCCAGGATTTTGTTGCGCCCCTTGGCGTACAGGGAAGCCACGTAGGAGCTGTCGGGGGTCGCCCCCTTCCGCTCCTCGAGGACCGCCGCGATACGCCGCAGGGTGCCTTCGCCCCCGTCCGGGCCGGCCTCCTTCCCGCCCCCGGGAGCGGGCTGCGTCTTTACCCAGGAACCGTCCTCCAGGCGTTGGAAGAAGCAGTTGGCGCGCCCGGTATGGCAGGCCGGGCCGGTCTGTTGCACGCGCAGGAGGACGGCGTCATTGTCGCAGTCCAGCCGGATCTCCTCCACGGCCTGCAGGTGGCCCGAGCTCTCGCCCTTTCGCCACAGCTTGGACCGGGAACGGGACCAATAGGTTGCATAGCCGTCACGGACCGTGGCCGCCAGGGCCTCCCGGTTCATGTAGGCCTGCATGAGGACCTCCCCCGAGCGCGCCTCCTGGGCGACGGCCACCACCAGGCCCTTGTCGTCCCACTGCACCGCGTCCAGCCAGCTTTCCTCGCTCATCGGCGCACCTCGATGCCGGCGGCAGCCATGGCCTCCTTGGCATCGGCCACGGAATGCTCGCCGAAGTGGAAGATGGAGGCGGCCAGCACCGCATCGGCGCCGCCGTCCCGCACCCCTTCCACCAGGTGCTCCAGGGTGCCCACGCCACCGGAGGCGATCACGGGCACCGGGACGGCATCGGCCACCGCCCGCGTCAGTCCCAGGTCGAAGCCGTCCTTGGTGCCGTCGCGGTCCATGCTGGTGAGCAGGATCTCCCCGGCGCCGCGCTCGGCCACTTCCCGGGCCCAGGCCACGGCGTCGATGCCCGTGTCGTTGCGGCCGCCATGGGTGAACACGTGCCACTCGCCCTCGCCCACCCGCTTGGCGTCGATGGCCACCACGATGCAGGAAGCGCCGAAGCGCTGCGCGGCGGCGGTCACCACATCGGGGTCCTTAACCGCGGCGGTGTTGATGGCCACCTTGTCGGCGCCGGCCCGCAGCAAGCGGCGCACGTCGTCGCTGGTGCGCACGCCGCCGCCCACGGTGAGCGGGATGAACACCTCCGCCGCCACCTGCTCCACCACCTCCACGATGGTGTCGCGGCCTTCGTGGCTGGCCGTGATGTCGAGGAACACCAGCTCGTCGGCGCCGGCCTCGTCGTAGCGGCGGGCGATCTCCACGGGGTCGCCGGCGTCGCGGATCTCCTTGAAGCGCACGCCCTTGACCACGCGGCCGGCGTCCACGTCCAGGCACGGAATCACGCGCTTAGCCAGCATGGTCTTCCGCCACCTCGTTGGCCTCGGCGAAGTCCAGGGTGCCCTCGTAGATGGCCCGCCCGGTGATGGCGCCGGTGACCCCCTCCCCCTCCACGCCCTTCAGGGCGCGGATGTCCTCCAGGGTGTGGATCCCCCCGGAGGCGATCACCGGGATGCGCAGGGAGCGCGCTAGGGCGGCGGTGGCCTCCACGTTGGGGCCGGTGAGCATGCCGTCGCGACCGATGTCCGTGTAGACGATGGCCTCCACGCCGTAGTCCTCGAACTTCCGCGCCAGATCCGCCACGTCGTGGCCGGTCATCTTGGACCACCCCTCCACGGCCACCTTGCCGTCCCGGGCATCCAGCCCCACCATCACATGGCCGGGGAACTCGGTGGCCGCCTGCCGCACCAGGCCCGGGTTGCGCACTGCGGCGGTGCCGAGGATCACGTAGCTGACCCCGGCGTTCAAGTGGGCCTCGATGGTCTCCAGGTCGCGGATCCCGCCCCCCAGCTGCACCGGGACGTTGCCGGCCTCGCTGGTAATGGACCGGATGGCCGGCTCGTTCTCCGGCCGGCCGGCGAAGGCGCCGTTCAGATCAACGATGTGCAGGCGCCGAGCCCCGGCCTCCAGCCAGCGCCGGGCGGTGGCGGCGGGGTCCTCGGAGTAGACCGTGGAATCGCTCATCTCGCCCTGGCGCAGCCGCACGCAGGCGCCATCCTTCAGGTCGATGGCGGGGATCAGCAGCATTGGCCCGCCTCCTTGCTGTTGGCGGGGTCCCAGGCGATGAAGTTGGCCAGCAGCTGCAGGCCGTGCCCGGAGCTCTTCTCCGGGTGGAACTGGGTGGCGAAGATGTTCTCCCGGGCCACCGCCGAGGTGAACTGGATGCCGTAGACGGTGGCCCCCGCGATGATCTCCGGGCCCGCCGGCTCCACGATGTAGGAATGGTCGAAGTAGAAGCGGCTGCCGTCCCCGACGCCCGCCCACAGGGGATGGTCCGCCTCCATGAAGAAGACCCGGTTCCACCCCATGTGCGGGACCTTCAGGCGCTTGCCGGCGTCGTCCACCATGGCCTCCTCCGGGAAGGCCACCGCCCGCCCGGGCAGGATGCCGAGGGCGGGGTGCTCGCCGTACTCCAGGGAGGTCTCCACCAGGGCCTGCATGCCCAGGCAGATGCCCAGGAAGGGCTTGCTGGCGGCGGCCTCGGTCACTGCCTCGCGCAGCCCCTGCGCGTCGAGGGCTGCCAGGCAGTCGCGGATGGCCCCCACGCCCGGAAGCACGACACGGTCGGCGGCCGCCACCTCGGCGGCCGTGGTGGCGATGGTGACCTCGCCTCCAACGTGCTCCAGGGCCTTGGACACCGAGCGCAGGTTGCCCATGCCGTAGTCGATGACGGCGATGCGGCCCGCCATCACAGGCTGCCCTTGGTGGAGGGCACCGTGCCGCCGGCGCGCGGGTCCTCGGCCACGGCGAAGCGCAGGGCGCGGCCGAAGGCCTTGAAGGCGGACTCGGCGATGTGGTGGGCGTTCTCGCCCCGCAGGTTGTCCAGGTGCAGGGTCATGGCGGCGTGGTTCACCAGGCCCTGGAAGAACTCCTTCAGCAGGTCCACGTCGAAATCGCCGATCCAGCCGCGCGCGAACACCAGGTGGTACTCCAGGCCGGGCCGGCCGGAGAGGTCCACCACCGCCCGCGACAGGGACTCGTCCAGCGGGCAGTAGGCGTGGCCGTAGCGGTAGATGCCACGCTTGTCCCCCACCGCCTGCGTCAGCGCCTGGCCCAGGGTGATGCCCACGTCCTCCACGGTGTGGTGGGCGTCGATCTCCAGGTCCCCCTCGGCGCGCACGGTGAGGTCCATGGCGCCGTGGCGGGCGATCTGGTCGAGCATGTGGTCGAGGAACGGCACGCCGGTGGCGACGTCGCACCGGCCGGTGCCGTCCAGCTCCAGGGTGATCCGGATGTCCGTCTCCGCGGTGGCGCGGGAGACCTCGGCGCGGCGCGCGCTCATTGGTCCTTCTCCCCGTCGTTCCCCTCCGGCCCGCCCGCCCGCGCGCGGTATTCCGCGGAGTGGGCGTGGGCGGTGAGCCCTTCCGCGCGCGCCAGCACGGCGGCCATGGCCCCCAGCTCGCGCGCGGCGTCGGGGCTGCAGCCGATGAGGCTGGTGCGCTTCTGGAAATCGTAGACGCCCAGCGGCGAGCTGAAACGGGCGGTGCCCTCGGTGGGCAGCACGTGGTTGGGCCCGGCCACGTAGTCGCCCATGGCCTCGGCGGTGTGCCGGCCCAGGAACACCGCCCCGGCGTGGCGCACCTCCTCCAGCAGGGTGTCGGGCTCGGCCACGGACAGCTCCAGGTGCTCGGGGGCAATGCGGTTGGCCACCGCCACCGCTTCCTTCAGGTCCGCCACCCGGATCAGGGCGCCGCGGTCCTCCAGGGAGCGCCGGGCGATCTCGGCCCGGTTCAGGGTCTCCAGCAGGCTGCGCAGGCTGTCGGCCACCTTGTCCAGGTGCTGGGCGTCGGGAGTGATGAGGATGGCCTGGGCGTGCTCGTCGTGCTCGGCCTGGGAGAGCAGGTCCATGGCCACCCAGTCGGGATCGGTGTGGCCGTCGCTGACCACCACGATCTCGCTGGGGCCGGCGATCATGTCGATGCCCACCCGCCCGAACACCAGCCGCTTGGCGGTGGCCACGTAGCGGTTGCCGGGCCCCACGATCTTGTCCACCGCCGGTACGGTCTCCGTCCCGAAGGCGAGGGCCCCGACGGCCTGGGCGCCGCCGATGGTGAAGGCCAGGTCCACGCCGGCCACCGCCGCGGCCGCCAGCACCAGGTCGTGCACCTCGCCGCCGGGGGTGGGCACGGTCATGACGATCTCGCCCACCCCCGCCACCTTGGCCGGGAGGACGTTCATCAGCACCGTGGAGGGGTAGGCGGCGGTGCCGCCGGGGATGTAGACCCCCACCTTGTCCAGGGGGGTCACCTGCTGCCCCAGGCGGGTGCCCGAGTCGTCCACGTAGGACCAGCCGCGATCCTTTTGCCGGGCGTGGAAGTCGCGAATGCGGCCCGCCGCGCCCTCCAGGGCCTCGCGCTGCTCCGCGGGGATCCGCTCCAGGGCCGCCTCCATGCGGTCCCGGCCGATCTCCAGGGAGGCCATGGTGGAGTGCTCCACCCGGTCGAACTGGTGGGTGTAATCCAGCACCGCCGCGTCGCCCTCGGCGCGCACCCGGTCGAGGATGGCGCGGACCGTGGCCTCCACCTCGCGGTCCGCCTCCTCCTCCCAGGCCAGCAGGGCGTCCAGGTCGCGGGAGAAGGTGCTGTCCGTGCTGTCCAGGCGGCGGATGTTCATGGCTTGCTCCGGCTGTTTCCCGTTGTAGGAGGGGCGCCTACGCCTCAGGAGGCCTTGTCCTCCAGCACCCCGGCCAGGCTGTCGATCAGGTCGGAGACCAGGGGATGCTTGAGCTTGAGGGCGGCCTTGTTCACCACCAGCCGGCTGGAGATGCCGAACAGGGTCTCCACCTCCACCAGGCCGTTCTCCTCCAGGGTGCGTCCGGTGCTCACCAGGTCCACGATGCGGTCGGCCAGCCCCACCAGCGGCGCCAGCTCCATGGAGCCGTAAAGCTTGACGATCTGGGTCTGGACCCCCTGGCGGGCGAAGAAGTCCCGGGTGATGTTCGGGTACTTGGTGGCGATGCGCACCCGGTCCCAGCGACTGGGGTCGTCCTCCGCAGCCAGCCCCTCGGGCTCGGCAACCACCATGCGGCACTTGCCAATGCCCAGGTCCAGGGGCTCGTAGAGATCGGCGCCCTGCTCCAGGAGCACGTCCCGCCCCGCCACGCCCACATCGGCGGCGCCGAACTCCACGTAGGTGGGCACGTCGGTGGCGCGCACGATGACCAGCTCCACCCCGGGGCGGTTGGTGCCCACCACCAGCTTGCGCGAGGCGTCGGGGTCCTCGCTGGGGCGGATGCCCACCCGCTCCAGCAGGGGCAGGGTGTCCTCCAGGATGCGGCCCTTGGACAGGGCGATGGTCAGCTTGGCATCGAGCATGGAGCCAGGTCTTTCGCTTAAACGGGATTCAGAAAGCGCCAAGAGGCCAAGGCACCAAGAAGCAAAGCCCCTCCCGGCCCGAGAATGAAGGCTGGAGCCAATCGGGCCACTCTCCCGATTATAGACTTCAAATTTTGGTTTTTCGCCGGTCTTGGCTTCTTGGCGCCTTGGCGTTTTTGGTCTTCAGGCCGGCATGCGGCGCACGTCGGCGCCGAGCAGGGCCAGCTTCTCCTCGATGCGCTCGTAGCCACGGTCGATGTGGTAGATGCGCTCCACCACCGACTCCCCTTCCGCCACCAGCCCGGCCAGAACCAGGCTGGCCGAGGCGCGCAGATCGGTGGCCATCACCGGGGCGCCGGTGAGGGACTCCACCCCCTGCACGATGGCGGTGTTGCCGGAGAGCTCGATATCCGCGCCCATGCGCTGGAGCTCCTGGACGTGCATGAAGCGGTTCTCGAACACGGTCTCGGTGACCGTGGAGCCGCCCTCCGCCAGGGCGTCCAGGACCATGAGCTGGGCCTGCATGTCCGTGGGGAAGCCCGGGTAGGGCTGGGTGCGCAGGTTCACCGCCCGCGGGCGGCGGTCCATCTGCACCCGCACCCAGTCGCCGCCCTCCGTGACCTCGGCGCCCATCTCCCGCAGCTTCTCGCTCACCGCCTCCACGTGCTCCGGCTCGGCGTTGCGCAGGGTGACGTCGCCGCGGGTCAGGGCGGCGGCGGCCATGTAGGTGCCGGCCTCGATGCGGTCCGGCAGCACGCGGTGCTCCACCCCGTGCAGCCGCTCCACCCCCTCGATGACCAGCTCGTCGGTGCCGATGCCGGAGATCCGGGCGCCCATCTTGTTCAGACACTCGGCGAGGTCGGAGACCTCCGGCTCGCGGGCGGCGTTCTCCAGCACCGTGGTGCCCTCGGCCAGGGTGGCGGCCATCATGAGGTTCTCGGTGCCGGTGACCGTGGTCTGGTCGAAGAAGAAGCGCGTGCCCTTGAGGCGCGCGGCGCGGGCCTTGATGTAGCCCTCCTCCACCTCGATCTCGGCGCCCATGGCCTCCAGTCCCTTGAGGTGGAGGTTCACCGGCCGGGTGCCGATGGCGCAGCCCCCCGGCAGGCTCACCTCCGCCTCGCCGTAGCGGGCCAGCAGGGGCCCGAGCACCAGGATGGACGCCCGCATGGTCTTCACCAGCTCGTAGGGCGCCCGCAGGGACGTCAGGTCCGTGGCGTCCACCTCCACGCTCATGCGCTCGCCGATGATCACCCGCGCGCCGAGCTGGCCCAGCAGCTCGATGGTGGTGGTCACGTCGCGGAGGTGGGGTACGTTCGCGAAATACATCGGAGCCTCGGCCAGCAGGGAGGCCGAGAGCAAGGGCAGCGCGGCGTTCTTCGCCCCGCTGACCAGGGTCTCGCCCTCCAGCCGGTTACCCCCCCGTAGGATGATCTTATCCACTAACCTCTCGCCTACCTTAGCTCCGCAACCCCCTTCCCCCGTTGTCCGGAAAAAGGGACCCGCTTTGGATACCGGATTGCACAAGGAGGCAATTAAACCACACATCCGGGAGGGGCAGCCACCGCCGGTCCGCAAACAGCTCGGCCGCCCGGGAGGGCGGCCGAAAGGCTCCGGAACGGAGCGGCCGGAGGCCTACTTCAGCATGGTCTCCAGCTCGCCGTTCTGGTACATCTCCAGCATCAGGTCGCTGCCGCCGACGAACTCGCCGTCGATGTAGAGCTGCGGGATGGTGGGCCAGTCGGCGTATTCCTTAATGCCCTCCCGGACGCTGTTGTCCTCCAGCACGTTCACGTCCTGGAAGTCCACACCCAGGTTCTGGAGGATCTGCACCGCACGCCCGGAGAAGCCGCACTGCGGGAAGTCCTTGGTGCCCTTCATGAACAGGACCACCTTGTGGCCGTTGACGTAGCCCTCGATCTTCTCGTTAACCGCTGTATCCATCGCCTGCTCTCCTCCTTACCCGGTTCCCATCTAGCTGGGATTGTTGGCCTCGACCATGGCCCGGTACTGCTCCGGGGTGAACGTCTTCACCTCCAGGGCGTGAAGCTCGCCCTTGAGCTCCTCGCCCAGGGCGCCGTAGACCTTCCGGTGCTGTTTGACCCGGGGCATGCCCTCGAATTCCTCGGCCACCACCAGCACGCCGAAGCGGTCCCCTTCGCCCTGGACGACCACCTGGGCCGCCGGCAGCTCGGCCTGGATCTTGGCCTTAACCGTTTCCGCGTCCATTGATTCGCATTCCTTGAGTCATTTACTCGGATTTTCCAATCCTACCTGATTCCCCCCAGGCCGGGGAACCTTATATTACCGACTTCTTATGCCTTCCGGAAACAGCCCCTGGTCGCGGATGCTCCCCCGGCTGCGGCCGATCCGCCCTGAGGGTCCACACCCCGGGCCCGAGGAGCCTCCCCGCCCTATTTCGAGAATTATTCTCATTTGTATTGACACCCCGGGGCAGGCCGAGTAGAGTTGCGCTTAAATTAAATGGTAAGCGTTCTCATTTAACCCCACAAAGGAGAACCGCACATGCGCAAGGTACCCGCGATCCTGGCCTCGGCCCTGGCCGCCTCGGGACTGACCCTGCCCGCCCACGCCCAGGAAGGCGCCGACCAGCAGCGCCTGGAGGAGCTGGAGCGGAAGGTGGACATCCTCTCCGAGGAGCTGGAGGGTGGCCGCCGCGAGGGGCTGGTCTCCGAGGAGTACGAATACCAGCCCGCCTACGGGGTGGGTCCGGCCGGCGCCAAGATCTACGAGGTGGATCAGGGCCTGTCCATCGGCGGTTACGGACACGGGTTCTACAAGAACTCCTCCGTCGACGGCGCCGACGAGACGGACTTCTACCGCCAGATCTTCTACGTGGGCTACCGGTTCAACGACTGGATCCTCCTGAACACCGAGATCGAGATCGAGCACGTTGAAGAGGTCTACGTGGAGTTCGCCTACCTGGACTTCCTGCTCCACGAAAAGGCCAACCTGCGCGCCGGCATGATGCTGTCGCCGCTGGGCCTGGTGAACGAGATCCACGAGCCGCCCACGTACTTCGGCAACATCCGCCCCGAGTTGGAGAAGCAGATTATCCCCACCACCTCCCGGGAGAACGGCGTTGGCCTGTGGGGCAACCTCACCGACACCCTGGAATACCGGCTGTACGTGCAGAACAGCTTCAACGCCATCGGGGACGGCGCCTCCAACATCGATGGCGCCAACGTGCGCGGCGTTCGCCAGAAGGGCGCCAACGCCCAGGCCGACGACCTGGCCGTCACGGGCCGCCTGGACTGGACCCCGGTGGACGGCGTCATGCTCGGCGGCTCCTTCTGGAGCGGCGACATGGGTCACGAGCAGGAGCTTTTCGTAGATGGAGACGGCGAGTCTCTGGGCACCCCGGACGTCCACATGGACCTCTACGAAGCCCATGCCCAGTACAAGCGCAACGGCCTGTGGCTGCGCGGGATGTTTGCGCAGGCCCGGATCGACGATACCCAGGAGCTTTCCGATTCGCTGGATGAGGGCGTCAGCGATACCATGACCGGCTGGTACGCGGAGGCGGGCTACGACATCATGCCCCACATCGCCAACCTGCCCGAGCAGTCGCTGTACCCCTGGGTGCGCTACACCGACCTGGACACCCAGTCGGACGTGCCCTCCGGATACACCGCCGACCCGGCCAACGATCGCACCATCACCGAGGCGGGCCTGCACTACATGCCGCACCCCAACGTGGCGATAAAGGCCGAGGTCAAGCAGTTCGACAGCGAAGCATCGGCCGAGGACGCGAACAACCAGACCGAGTACCTGGTGGGCATCGGCTACAACTTCTGAGCCCGGTCGCATAGAGGGCAATGCGAGCACGCCCGGCGCCGCCGGGCGTGTACCTATTGGGAGGATCCGAGCCAATGGCGAAGCGAAATAGATGGATCCGGCTGCCGGGCATCATGCCCCTGGTGCTGGCGCTGCTGGTGGGCGGCCTGACCGCGGGCCACGCCGAGGAGAAGGTGGGCAAGGAGGAGGCCCTGGACGCCGGGCTGCCGGATGCGGCGGAAGTGGAGAAGGAGACCCTGTACCTCTCCGAGGAGGAGCGTAAGCAGATCGAGGATCGCGCCGACGCCGAGCTGGAGAGCCGGCTGTTCACCGTCTACAAGGGCCTGGACGGCGACACCGTCACCGGCTACGCCTTCATCGACACCCGCACCATCCGCACCAAGCCCGCCACTTTCATGGTGGTCCTGAGCCCCGAGGGCAAGGTCCGCCAGACCCGGGTGCTGGCCTGGAAGGAGCCGCCGGAATACAAGCCCGGCGAACGCTGGCTGGCCCAGTTCGAGGGCCACGGCCTGGAGCCGCACACCCGACTGGGCGGCGAGATCCAGTCCATGAGCGGCGCCAGCCTTACCTCCCGGACCCTCACCGACGGCGTGCGCCGGGCACTGGCGGTCCACGCGGTCAAGCTGGCGGAGGACGACTGAGGATGCGCTTCACCGTTACCGGCGAGCAGCGCAAGAACGACTTCCTGCGCACCGTGATCCTGCTTTTCCTGGGCTACATCCTGCTGCACTGGGTGAGCAACGGCGCCATGTACTTCCTCAACATGACCCTCACCTACGACTCGGTGGTCGGGTACTACCTGGGCAACCCCGACGAGTTCAGCGAGCCCCGCAGCTACGAGGGCATGCTGGAGGTGGCCCATTTCCACCTGTTCGCCATGGGCATCCTGCTCATCACCCTCGTCCACCTCATGCTGTTCGCGCCGCTGTCGGACCGGGCCAAGCAGGCCGGGATCTGGCTGCCCTTCCTGTTCGCCGTGGGCAACGAGGGCGCGGGCTGGCTGGTGCGCTTCGCCGCCCCGGAGTTCGCCTACCTGAAGATCGTCACCTTCCTGGGCCTGGAGCTGAGCCTGCTGTGGGTGATGGGGGTGACCCTGTGGTCGCTGGCCACCAACCGGCGCGGCGGCTACCGCGTCCGGACCAGCTCCGGGGAAGCCTGAACAACGGAACAGGAAACGCCAAGACTCTGGAACCGCCAAGGACGCCAAGCGCGCCAAGAAAGAAACTACGCAACGGCATCAAAAGCGGAACGCCCCTAGGGAACCCCACCCCCAAGACCCCCGATAACCATTCGGCTCTGAAGCGGGTCGCCGCTCCTACAGAGCCTTGTGCTTACTCCGTCTTCTTGGCGTCCTTGGCGGTTAGGCGCTTTTCAGCCCCGCATCTTGTAGCCCGTGCCCAGCATCCACAGCGCCGCCGCCGACAGCAGCATCAGAAAGCCCAGCACGAAGGCAAAGCTGAAGGCCAGGGAGACGTCCGAGTGGCCGATGAAGCCCGCCCGGAAGCCGTCGATCATGTAGAAGAACGGATTCAGGTGGGAGACGCCGCGCCAGAAGGCGGGCAGGTCGTTGATGGAGTAGAACACCCCGGAAAGGAAGGACAGGGGCACCACGAAGAAGTTGGTGAAGGCGGCGATCTGGTCGAACTTCTCCGCCCAGATGCCGGCAATGACGCCGAACGCGCCCATCACCGAGCTGGCCAGGAACGCGAACAGCAGGATGGCGCCCAGGTGGTCCAGGCTCAGGTCCACGAAGAAGATGGCCACGATGTAAACGCTCACCCCCACCAGCATGCCCCGGATGGCGGCGGCCAGCACGAAGGCCAGGTAGAACTCCAGGCTCGACAGGGGCGGCAGCAGGATGAACACCAGGTTGCCGGTGACCTTGGACTGGATCAGGCTCGACGAGCTGTTGGCGAAGGCGTTCTGGATGATGGACATCATCATCAGCCCGGGCACCAGGAACTCCGTGTACGACACCCCCGGGTAGACGTTGACCCGGTCCTCCAGCACGTAGCTGAAGATGAGCAGGTACAGGAGGGTAGTGACCATGGGGGAGAACACGGTCTGCACCCCCACCTTCCAGAAGCGCATCACCTCCTTGCGCAGCAGGGTCAGGAAGCCGGTGAGGTTGAACTCCATCATGTGACATCCTCGGGGCTGAGCTGCTCGCCGGTGAGGCGGCGGAAGACGTCCTCCAGGGAGGGGCTACTGGTCTGCAGGTCCGTAACGGCGATGCCGGCGTCCTGGAAGCGGTTGAGCAGCTCCACGGGATTGTGCTGCTCCTTGTCGAACCGCAGGCGCACCTGCCTGCCCTCCCGCTCCGCCACGAAGGGCGCCAGGGTCTCCGGAACCTCCGCGCCGGCGTCGGCCAGGGTCACGCACAGGGAGCGGGTGGTGTCCCGGGCCAGCAGCGCGTCCTTGGTGTCGAGGGCCTGCACCTCGCCGTGGTGGATGATGGCGATGCGGTCGCAGAGCTCCTCGGCCTCCTCCAGATAGTGGGTGGTGAGCACCACGGTCATGCCCTCGTCGTTCAGGCGCTGGGCGAACTCCCAGAGGCTGTGGCGCAGCTCCACGTCCACGCCCGCGGTGGGCTCGTCGAGGATGGCGATGGAGGGCCGGTGGGCCAGGGCCTGGGCGATGAGCACCCGCCGTTTCATGCCGCCGGAGAGCTGGCGCATGTTGGCCTCCCGCTTGTCGTCCAGCTCCAGGGCATTCAGCAGCTCGTCCAGCCAGCCGCCCATGTTCCGCACGCCGAAGTAGCCGGCTTGGTTGCGGATCACCTCCTCCACGGTGAAGAAGGGATCGTAGACCACCTCCTGGGGCACCACGCCGATGCTGCGGCGGGCGTGGCGGAAGTCCCGGACGGTGTCGTGGCCGAGCACCTCCACCCGGCCGCCGTCGGGCACCACCAGGCCGGCGATGGTGCTGATGAGGGTGGACTTGCCCGCCCCGTTGGGTCCGAGCAGGCCGAAGAACTCGCCCTGCCGGACCTCCAGGTCGATGCCCTTCAGGGCCTGGAGCTTGCCGAAGCTCTTGCGGATGCCCTGGATGCTAATGGCTGCCTGGCTCATGCAGGCGCTCCCTGAGGTTTCGGTTCGAGAAAAAGCGGATATGCTACCGCATTAGGGCCCCCGCGGGCACGGGACCACCCTGCCACGCGGACCGGGGCCCGGCTTGCGGGCCACCCGGTTTCGCCTTATGGTTGCACCCCCGTCAATCCCGAGCGATCGCCTGCGGGAATCTCCAGGCTAACGGTAACGGAAGGAGTCGGCTCATGGCGCGCACGGTGCACTGTGTCTACCTGGGACGGGAGGCCGAGGGCCTGGACCGCCCGCCCCTGCCGGGGGAGCTCGGCCAGCGCATCTACAACCACGTCTCCAAGGAGGCCTGGCAGCAGTGGCTGCAGCACCAGACCATGCTGGTGAACGAGATGCGCCTGAACCTCATGGACCCCAAGGCCCAGCAGTACCTCCAGGCCCAGATGGAGCACTTCTTCTTCGGCGAGGGCGCCGAGATGCCTGAAGGGTACGTGCCGCCCGACGAGAAGTCCTAGTACGGCCCTGGTATTCCCCCGGGGCTCGCCCAAAAGCGATCATGGGGGCTTGTGGGAGCGGTCCGGGACCGCGACCAAAGGGGCCCCTTTTGCCGGTCGCGATCAAGGATCGCTCCCACAATACCCGGTTCCGCCGTGGATTCGACCCGACACGGAACGACCGGCAAAGCCGTACCAGCCAAATCATATGCCGATAAAGGCCGGGGTTACCCTCCGCGGGGCTATCGCTCCGTAGGAGCGAAGCCCGCGTCGCGACCGATGCGCCGGCCCTACCCTTCCCCGCCCACCCAGTTCCGCGGCTGCAGGAACTGCTCCTGCAGCTCCGCCTCGGGGCTGCCCGGCTCGGGGTGCCAGTCGTACTGCCAGGCGGCCAGGGGCGGCATGGACATGAGGATGCTCTCCGTGCGCCCGCCGCTCTGCAGACCGAACAGGGTGCCCCGGTCGTAGACCAGGTTGAACTCCACGTAGCGCCCCCGGCGCATGAGCTGGAACCGCCGCTCGCGCTCGCCGTAGGGCGTGTCCCGCCGCCGCTCGGCGATGGGCCGGTAGGCGGGCAGGAAGGCGTCCCCCACCGCCCGGGTGAAGCCGAAGGTCTGCTCCCAGCCGTCGTTCAAGTCGTCGTAGAAGATCCCGCCCACGCCGCGCATCTCGCCGCGATGCTTGATGGTGAAGTAGTCGTCGCACCACGCCTTGAAGCGGCCGTAGTAGTCGGGATCGTAGCCGTCGCAGGCGTCCTTCAGGGTGCGGTGGAAGTGCGCGGCGTCCTCCTCGAACCCGTAATACGGGGTCAGGTCCGCCCCGCCGCCGAACCACCAGGCGGTGCCGGCGTCGAAGAAGCGCACGTTCATGTGCACGGTGGGCACGTAGGGGTTGCGGGGATGGAGCACCAGAGAGACGCCGGTAGCGAGGAAGGGCTGGCCGGCCAGCTCCGGCCGGCGGGCGCTGGCGGACTCGGGCAGCCGGTCGCCGTGGACGGCGGAGAAGTTGACCCCGCCGCGCTCGATGAGGTTGCCCTCCTCCAGGACCCGGGTGCGGCCGCCGCCCCCGCCCTCGCGGTCCCAGGCGTCCTCGCGGAAGGCGGCCCCGCCGTCCAGGGCCTCCAGATCGGCGCAGATGCGGTCCTGAAGATCCCGCATGTACGCCTGCACCAGCTCCGCCCGCGTCCGGTCCGCTTCGCCCAATCGCCCCTCCTGTTCCGTGGAAGTCCGTAAAAGCCATGCAAGGCCCCGCCTTGGGGTCTAAAATAAGGGCTCGAAATCGGCCGCATTCGGTCCCGGGCATTTTTCCCCGGGACCGTTGACGCAACCCAAGGAGCCGCATCCCTATGCCGGAGAACGACCGCCCCACCGCCGCGGAGTGGGCCAAGCGCGCCGAAGAGGACCTGGCCGGCGTCACCGACGATCTCCGCTTCCTGGTGGAGGAGATCCTGGAGCCCCTCATCCAGTCCCAGAACGAGCGCCAGTGGGACGACGACGCGCGGCTCATCTACGAGGCCTCCGGGCGCCTCGGCCGGGCCGCCAACATCGCCGCGGAGATCGGCGGCATCTGGGAGTATCTGCAGGGAGAGGTGCAGCGCGCCGAGGACCAATCCTCCTCCGGCTCCAGCTCCGGGAACGGCTTCACCCACTGAGGGCCGCCCCGCCGGTTAGCCCCCCTTGGGCAGGAGCGGCCCCGGCCCCGGCGAGGCCGTCCGGAGGCAGCGCTAGAAAAAGGTCCCGTCCAGCGGCGAGGAGGCGGAGCCGTAGAGCCGCTTGCTCATGCGTCCCGCCAGGTAGGCGTTGCGGCCGGCCTCCACGCCCTGGCGCATGGCCGTGGCCATGCGCACCGGGTCCCCCGCCTCGGCGATGGCGGTGTTGAGCAGCACCCCGTCGCAGCCCAGCTCCAGGGCCACCGCCACGTCCGAGGCGGTGCCCACCCCCGCGTCCACCAGGATGGGCACGCTGGCCTGCTCCAGGATGATGCGCAGGTTGTATTTGTTCTGGATTCCCAGGCCGGAGCCGATGGGGGCGGCCAGGGGCATCACCGCGGCGCAGCCCATCTCCTCGAATCGCTTGCAGGCGATGGGGTCGTCCATGGTGTAGACCATCACCTGGAAGCCCTCCGCGATCAGGGTCTCCGCAGCCCGGGCCGTCTCCCACAGGTCGGGGTACAGGGTCTTCTCGTCGCCGAGGACCTCCAGCTTTACCAGGTCCCAGCCGCCCAGCTCGCGGGCCAGCCGGCAGGTGCGCACGGCGTCCTCGGCGGTAAAGCAGCCCGCCGTATTGGGCAAGATGGTATAACGGGCCGGGTCGAGGTAGTCGAGGAGGTTGGCCTCGTCCGCCTGCTGGCCGATGTTGGTACGGCGCACGGCCACCGTGACGATCTCGGCGCCGCTGGCCTCCACGGCCGCCCGGGTCTGCTCCAGGTCGGCGTATTTGCCGGTTCCCACCAGCAGCCGGGAGGAGAACTCCCGGCCGGCGATGATCAGGGGGTCGCTGCTCTGCGTCATAGCGCGGTTGGCTCGAATGTTGGGTTCAAAGGCGTATTGGCGGTGGGCTCAGCGGTCCCCGCCCCCGATGGCCCGGACCACCTCCACACGGTCCCCCTCCTGCAGGACGTGCTCGGCATGGGTGCTGCGGGGCACCACCTCGCGGTTCACCTCCACGGCCACGCCCCGGGGGTCCAGCCCCAGCTCCTCCACCAGGACACGCAAGGTGCTGCCCTCCTCCACCGTCCGGGCTTCTCCGTTCACCCAGATCTCCATGCATCCACTCCCTCGGCGGCGGTTTCGCGGCGCGGCCGCGCGCCCGGCCCGCTTCCCCGGCGTCCGGGAACCGAGTCGGGGACGGCGCCCGCGACCACCCGAAAGGATATCAGACCCGTCCGGCCGCCGGCAGGGCGGCCGGTTGCGTCTGGCGCGCAGCATGGTACATTGTTGTTGTCTCGGAGGGAGGACGCCCCGGCGCCTCCCGAAGGACACGGCGGGTGTAGTTCAATGGTAGAACCCCAGCTTCCCAAGCTGGTGATGTGGGTTCGATTCCCATCACCCGCTCCAGTTCCGAAACCCTGAAAGCGGCCATCCGGCCGCTTTTTTTGCGCCCGGTGGCCCATGCACCCCTTCGCCCAGGACCTCCTGGAATGGTACCGACGCCATGGCCGGTCCCTGCCGTGGCGGGGCCTCGACGACCCCTACCCCGTCTGGGTCTCGGAGATCATGCTCCAGCAGACCCGGGTGGAGACGGTGCGCCCCTATTACCGCCGCTTCCTGGAGCGATTCCCCACCATCCGGGACCTCGCCGACGCCACCGAGGACGAGGTCCTGGCGCTGTGGTCCGGGCTGGGCTATTACAGCCGGGCCCGCAACCTGCACGCCGCCGCCCGCCGCGTCCGGGACGAGCACGGCGGGGCCTTCCCCCGGCACTACGCGGACGTGGTGGCGCTGCCCGGCGTCGGACCCTCCACCGCCGGGGCCATCCTGTCGAGCGCCTGCAATCATTCCCTGCCCATCCTGGATGCCAACGTGAAGCGGGTGCTCGCCCGGGTGGTGGTGGAGACGGACCACCCTGGCCGCTCCCCCGTGGAGCGGCGCCTCTGGGAAGAGGCGCGGCGGCGCACGCCGGCCCGCAACGCCCGGGACTACAACCAGGCCATCATGGACCTGGGGGCCACCCTCTGCACGCCCAAAAGCCCCTGCTGCGACCGGTGCCCCGTGCGGAGGCACTGCGGCGCCGTCGCGGAGGGGCTGGCCGAGGTTCTGCCCGCCCGCGCCCCCCGCAAGGAGAAGCCCGTGCGCGAGGCCTGGCTGGCCCTGGTGGAGTCGGACCATGGCCTGCTGCTGGAGCGCCGCCCCCCCACAGGCTTCTGGGGCGGGCTCTGGTGTCCGCCCCTGGTAGAGAAGGACGGCCACACCGCCGAGGACGCCCGTACAACGCTGGAACAGCGGCTGGGGGCGCGGCTGGAGGCGGCGGGGCAGCTACCGGCCTTCCGCCACACCTTCAGCCACTTCCACCTGGACCTCCATCCCCTCCGCCTCGCCTGGGGCGGGACGGCGAGCCTGGGCGACGCCGAGCGGACCTTCGCCCGGGCCCGGGACCGCGAGCGGCTGGGCCTGCCGGCCGCCATCATCCCCTGGGTGGAAAACGCTCCTTGACTTCGCAGCCGGATCGCGTTTGAATTTGGGGCCTTCGCCCGGGTAGCTCAGTCGGTAGAGCAGTGGCCTGAAAAGCCTCGTGTCGGTGGTTCGATTCCGCCCCCGGGCACCATCCGACGGACTCCGCATCGGCCCGGATCCCTCCCTGGGATCCGGGCTTTTTTGCGTCCTGTCCCCCCGCGTTGACACCCCTTTCAGGGGGGTGGTTTAATCGCGTGGCTTCGATACAACCCCCGGACTCCCTTCAACGCGGGAAAGGTGCAGCAGTCATGGACTTCGATAAGGCACGCCGGAACATGATCGAATCCCAGATTCGTACCTGGGAGGTGCTGGATGACCGCATCCTGAACGCCCTGGACCGCGTTCCCCGCCACGAGTTCGTGCCCGAGGAGTCCAAGGAGTGGGCCTACATCGACTACCAGGTGCCGCTTGGGATCGGGGAGCACATGCTCTCCCCCCTGGTGGAGGCCCGCCTGCTCCAGGAGCTGCGCCTGAATCCCGAGGACAAGGTGCTGGAGGTGGGGACCGGCACCGGCTACGTCACCGCCCTGCTCGCCGAGCTGGCCAAGGAGGTCTGGAGCGTGGAGGTGACGCCGGGCTTCAAGGTGGAGGCGGAGCAGCGCCTTGCCGCCCGGGGCTACGACAACGTCCGCGTGGAGGTGGGGGACGGCTCCCGGGGCTGGGAGCGGCAGGCGCCCTACGACGCCATCCTGGTCACCGGGGCCATGCCCTACCTGCCCGAGGAGATCAGGGAGCAGCTCACCCACGGAGGCCGGCTGGTGTGCATCCTCGACAATGACCCCCCGGTCCAGGAGGCCTACCGCATCACCCGCCTCGGCGAGGACGCCTTCAGCGAGGAGGCCCTGTTCGAGCTGGAGGGGATCCCCCACCTGCGCGGGGTGGAGAAGAAGAAGGAATTCGTCTTCTAGTTGCTGGTGAAGTACCGGGCCGCCGCCTGGTACTGCCCCACCACCTCCTGGGGCCCTTCCGCCCAGACCGTGATCTCGAACAGGTTCTGCACGGCCTCCTTCCCCTGGGCCCCCTGGGTGAACACCGGCCCCGAGCCGCTACCCGCCAAGGTGCTCTTGTCCCCATGGTGGACGCAGGCCCGCACCTCGATGCCAGTGGCAGGATCCTCATACCGGATGTCCGGGTCGGACTCGGTGCAGGGCTCGGGACCGCCCCCCTCCGAACGGGTCTCCGTCCCCCGCAGATATTCGGCAAAGCTTGTCCTGCTGCTCCACTGAACGCCAGCCCCTTCCGGCGCGTCTGGGAAGAAGCCCAGTCGGCACACCGAGTCCGCCACGCTTGCCGCGTGCTCCAGGCCGGTATCGGATAGGCTCCGGGTGCTCTGGAACTGGATGTTGTCCCGGGCCGAGCGGGTCCCCTCCACGACCAGGGAATAGACCCCCGCCATCAGCAGGGCGATGGACGCCAGGACCACCAGCACGGTGACCAGGGCGACCCCCCGCTCCGAGCTCATCGGGGGATGTTGGGCAGGGGCACGGTCCATTCCACAACCTTCCATCGGTATTGCTGCTGTTCCTCGCTCAGGTCCACCCCGTCGTCGGGGTCCAGGTCCTCGTCCGTATAGGTCACCGGGCTCTCGGTACGCACCTCGTTGCGGTACTCGCTGCCCACCTGCACGACCATGCCCACCTTCAGGGCGTCCGGAAGGCGATCGTCCACACCCGAGGGCACATCGTCATCCGGGTCGGTGCTGGAGAAGTCGATGTCCCCGTCGCTGGTCTGGAAGCCGTAGCGCACCCGGAAATCGGCCACGCACTCCGCCGCCGGGCCGGAGCCGCCATTGGTGTCATTATGGATCAGGTCCGGGGTGCCGTCGGCGCACGCCCCGCAGTCACCGCCCGCCTCGGAGCAGTCCGCGCCCAGGCGGTACTGCCGCTCGTAGAAATTGGGGCTCGTGCGGGTCACGTAGAAGAGCTTGGTGGTCTTCAGGCTAAATTCCAGCTCATCGAGCTCATCGAACCGGTTGTTGGTGGTGCTGCCGGTATCGTCCACGTACTCCCGGGCCGGAGTCAGCACCACCCCGGAGGCATCGTCCGGGATGCCGTTGGCGCTGGGCCCGGACTGTATGACGGCCACGGCCCCCGCCGGGTTTTCGTTGTCGTCATTCCGGCCCGTGACCCCCGTGGACCGGATGGTGACGCTGGAGGCCGTTCCGGCCACGGCCGTGTCCATGTCCCCGTCGGGGATCCCCATCCCGGTGGAGGAGAGATCCCGGCGCACCTGGTTCAGTCCCGTGCGGACGTCAAGGCTCTGGGCGCTCAGGGAGGCCTGGTTGGCGCTTTCGGTGAGGAAGTTGGTAAAGGTAAGGAAGACCGCGCCGAGCAGCAGCCCCACCACGGCCATGGCCACCAGCAGCTCCACCAGCGAGAAGCCCCGCTCGGCGGCCCGGGAACGGGAAGCGGCACCACGACTCACAGGAGCTCTCCGTTGCGCTGCAGGAGGCGGGAGGCGGATTCCGTTCCCCCACCCGGGCGGTCCCACCGGACCCGAATGCGCATCACGCGGCTAGCCACGTTGCCGTCGGTGTCGGTGACGCCCACCACCGCCGTTTGCACCTCGTACTTGGTGGGCAGATCCGCGGCGGCAAACTCCTTCCAGGTGGAGTAGCTGGCCGAATCCAGCGTTTCCAGGGCGGTTTCGTATTGGGACTCCGTCGCCTGAGGATCCCAGACCGATCCCGTGGAGTAGGTCAGGGTATCCTCGGAGCGGGTCAGCACCCGCATGGCCTCGTCCCGTTGGAGGGACAGGGAAGTGGCGTCCACCCAGGCGAAAATGGCCGGGAACAGCATGGCGGCCCCGATGGCGAACACGCTCATGGCCAGCAGCGCCTCGATCAGGGTGAACCCCCCTTCCTTCCCCATGGACTGTACGCCTGCCCCTTTAGTCGCAGCTTCCGGAGCCATCCGGCACCCCCTCGCGGATCCGGCCCGAATCGGACACCACCACGCAGCGCTCCTGGCCGCCCGCCTCCAGGAAAACGGAGCCGGCGTTTCCGGATACCCGGCCCGCCTTGTTAAAGAAGATCGCGTCGTCCAAGGTGGTCTTCGTTTCGTTCACGCTCACGTAGCGGCTGAATTCCTGATGCCATTCCTCGGACGTGTTGTCTTCCGCCTTGGCCCCGGTGGCGGTTTCCCCCTGGCAGATCTCCCCGTCGTCGTCGCAGAGGCGCACCAGACGGACCCGGTTTTCCGCTGTGTCCAGCTCCACCCCGAACAGCCGGCTCGTGCATTCCCCTGATACCGCGGAAGCATCGCAATCTCCTGCCTCCGCCACGCCGGGTGGGCAGCCGCAGGTCAGGCCGCTCTGGATGCTGCGGGCGCGGGCCGCGGACAGCGCCGACTTGAGGTACATGGTGCCCTCCGTCAGGCCCTCCCGCTGCTGCCAGGCCGTATAGCTCGGCCAGGCGATGGCCGCCAGGATGGCGATAATGGCCAGCGCCACCAGGAGCTCGATCAGGGTAAACCCGCGCTGCCCGTGCACCTACTGCTCCTGCCGGTAGAGGATGCCCTTTTCCAGCTGCTCCACCTGCTGCCTGAGCTGCTTGATCTCGCCGGTGCTGGGCTGGGTATGGGTGTTGATCTCGCCTTCCCGGCCGCCGGCGGAGCCGGCGTAGCTCTCGCCCACCGGCGGCACACCCTCGCCCAGCTCCACCCCGGACTCGATGGTGACCTTGTCGCTGTCCTCGTTCTCCGAGGTTCCCCCGGCGCTCAGGAACGTCGGCTTGGGCGGGGCCGTTCCGGTGCGGTAGTCCACCGCGTAGGAGACAGTTTCGCCTCCCGGCGTGCAGATGTCGCTCGCGGGAGTGAAGCCGGCGGCGTTCACCAGGCCGGAGAGAACCGCGGGCTGGCTGAAGATCCGCTCGCCCTCGGCGAGCTCCCAGTACCAGCCGCCCCGGTCCTTCACCTCGTTTCGCAATTCGGAGGGGTCGTTGGTACCGCAATCCTCCGCCCAGGGGCAGCCGCTGTACTCCACCGCCTCGGCTTCCTTGACCACCAGCTCCGAGTTGTCGGGGCACTCGGTGGAGTCGCCGTCGCTCGCGGTCTGGAAGAAGCTGCTTCCGCAGCGGCATTCGTAGGAAACCGGCTCCGCCCGGACCTCCACGTCGTCCATCTCGGCCAGATCGTCGAGCACCGTGACCGTGCCGGCGCAGTTCTCCCCGCCGTAGATGTCCCCCTCCTCGCTGCCGGAACCATCACCCCAGCACTGGTCCACAAAGCCGAAGAAGTACTGGCTGAGGTCGTCCGTCTGGTCGCTCTCGCTGAAGAACCGGCCCGTGCCCCCGTAGATCCACAGGTCGCCATCCGGGTCCAGGGCGCCCCCCGGCGCGGCGAAGAAGGGCCGGCCGGTGGAGGAGCCGACCTGGGCCGCCAGGGTCAGGTCCCATTCCTCCACCTCATCATCCAGATGGAGGCGGTAGAGGCGGCCCTTCTCCTCCTCCGGCCCGGCGTAGGTGCCGACATAGACCGCGTCGGTCAGGTTGTCCTGATCCGGGTCGAAAGGCAGGGGCTCGCCCACCGCCGCAGAACTGGCGGCGGGATTGTCGTCCTGGAAATTTCCCGAATCCGTCAGGTCGATGGTGCGGGCAAGCTCGCCCGAGCGGAGGTTGAAGGTATAGAGCTGCGGGGTATCCACGAAGCTCTCGGCCTCGGGATCCAGGGGGCCGCTGCCCAGGACCAGGTACCAGTCCCCTTGGGTGCTCGTATCGCCCCGGCGCACCACCGCCGGAGTGCTCAGGGTGAGGGAGCTGTCTTGGAGGTTGCGCTCCCACAGGAGCTCGGGCTCCTCCGGGTCGGTCACGTCCAGCACGAAGACCGACGAGCTGAGGGTATCGGCATCGTCGTCCCCGTCCACGTCATCGCACTCGATGGCCTGGCCGCCGAAGCCCATGGTTCCCACCAGCAGGGTCCGCCAGGCGTCCGCGTTGTCCATGGAATCGCTCGCCTCGCCGGCGACCGCCGCGTCCACAAGCTGGAAGCGGTAGTCCACCGTGGGGATGTTGCACTCGGCGTCCATTTCCCCGTACCAGCGCAGGTACGGCAGCGCGTTCTGCGGGATGAAGCCCCAAGCCTCCTTGGCCGAGGCGCCGCCGTCCTCCTCCAGGGTGGCCGTCACGTCCTCGTCGTCGGAAGCACCCTCAACAGAGCCGGAGTAGAAGGCGTGCAGCATGCCGTCGTTGGCGCCGACGAATACCATCGGTTCCCGATCCTCGACGTCTTCGGAGGTGTAGTAGTCGGTGTAACCGATTGCCCCTTCGTTGGCGTAGCTGGACACCGGACCCGGCCGCAGCACCCGCGGCGTGGAGGTGATGATGGCCCCCAGCTTCCACACGTCCTCGCCGGAGTCCTCGCCGTAGTCCGTTGCCGTCAGGTCGTCGGCCTGGCGGACCCGGTAGTCCTCCGTGTTTCCATCGGGATTGTCCAGGCCCCGGATGAACTTGATCAGCTCGGAGGGGACCAAGTCGGAGTCATCGGCCTGCCAATAGGGCCCAAGGATGTCCGCCACCTCCGAGTCCACATCGAGATCCCGTAGATAATCGTCGGACGGGTCGTCGGGGTCGCCGTCGTTGTAGTAGATCTCCCGGGAGCTGGTGCTCACCCCGTCGTTGACGGTGCCGGGCGGACGCTGCTCCAGCTGCACCCCCGCCTCCCACACCGGCGGCACCTCGGTGTTCGTGGTCTTGGTCACCTGGGAGCTATCCGATGGATCCGCGCAGGTGTCGGGGATGTTGTCCTTGGCCTCGGAGCCGTCGATCTCGCCATCGTCCGGATAGTGGACCACCTCCACCTCCCGGCCCTCCGAGTCGTACTCGAAGCTCAGGATGTGGTCGTCGTCCAGGATCAGCTCATCGTCCTGGCTGTTGTCGTCCCGGACGTTCCCCGCGGGGTCCGTCCACAGGGTGCGCAGGTGGCCCCGCCAGGACAGGTTGTAGGTGTCCCCCTCCGGGTCGATGACCGTCTTCTGCGGCTGGTAGTAGGCCTGGAGCAGAACGCCGCCGCTTCGGGTCTGGGTGGAGATGGTGGCCACCGTGGAGCCGGTGGAGACCCGCTCCAGGATGGCGTTGATGGCCTTGCGGATCTGGTTCTCCAGGTTGGTGCCCTTGCCCGCCTGGAAGTAGGCGTCGGGGCTGTCGTCGAGGTTCTCGTCCCACTCCTCGCAGTTAACCCCTTCCTTGTTGTTGGTATCGGGATCCAGGTCGCAGTCCCCTTCCACGTAGGTCGGGAGCTCGTCCTTCTCGCCGTCGCTGTCCGCCAGATCCTCGAAGGCGCCGTTAACGGCGGAATTCTGCATGATCGTCTTGGCGTCCTCATTGTCGCCGAACGCGTAGACCGGGAAGGTCTGGATGGTCTGGTTGCCGTCCATTTCCGGCCGGAAATCGTTGGCCCACATGTAGTAGGCCACGTTGTCCAGGCCGTAATCCCCGGTTTCCCAATTGTCGTCCGCGAGATCGTAATCCAGGTCCTCGGCCCCGTACGCGGTCAGGTCATCGGGCAGATTGTCGTCGGCGTTGGGCATGCCGTCGGAGATCAGCAGCACGTAGGAGTTGGCGCACTCGGGGTATTCGCCGTCGTAGTTGAAGGGATCCTTGTTGTCCGTGGTGGGGATGTCCCCGTTGTTGTACTCGGGGCCGTCGCCGGAAATGTCCCCGGGCATGGCACTGGCCTCGGTCTCCTGGGCGTAATACCCGGCCACGGTCCACAGCGCCTCCGCCAGGGGGGCGTCGCCGCCCGCGGACCAGTTCTGCACCTCGCTTATCACATTGGTCAGGTTGTCGTTGTTGATGGGCTCGTCGATGGAGGCGCCGTCCTGCTTGTTGGTGCTGGCAACCCCCCAGCGGGCGTCGGTTTCCACCTCGTGCAGTACGCCGGTCCGCTCCTCGGATTCGGGAGGCTCGAAGACCTCGCCGTGCTCTGTTTCGTACTTATTGGTGTCCTTTTGCCGGGAGGCACCCTTGCCTCCGACTAAAACCACCCTCGCCATGTCCATGCGGGGCATGAGCAGGAAGTTCAGGAAGTTGCCCGAATACCAGGTGGTGGCCCCGGTGTTGTCGTCGTTGTCCGGGCCGAGGTGATCCCGCCAGTAGGGCTCTTCGGGGTCGCAGTGGCCGCTGTCCGTACATTTCTCGACCACCTCCCAGCCCTTGTCCCCCTGCTTGTACCAGTAGTCGTTGTCGGCGTAGCCGGGATACTTCTGATTGGAATCGTAGGAGTTGACCAGCTCGTCGTCCCTGTAGCAGCCCCAGAAGTCGTACTTGTTGTCCGCCGGACAGGAACCGTAGTCGGCGTAGGCGGCCCGCTTCATGCTCTCCGAGGTGTCGAGCAGCACCACGATGTTGGGCTTCAGATCGGAGGCGATGGCGGGATTGTCGTAGCAATAGTTGTCCCGTTCGGCGGCCCCCACGGGACCGGCGCACAGGGCCAGCAGGGCGAGGACGGTGAATGCGCGGACGGGGAAGTTCATCGGCGCTCTCCCAGCTCGTAGCCGAAGGGAAGGATGACGATCTTGGCGGCCCGGCGGCCCACCCCGTTGACGCGCACGCGGTAGACGTCCTCCAGGTAGCGGGGGCGGTAGGGGCTGGGCTCCGCATCGGGACGGGGGGAGAAGAAGACCTTGGTCCGGTCGTCCACCAGGAAGTGGGTCCCGCCCACCACGATGTGCTCGTCGCCGCGCTCCTGGACCCGGCCGGTCACCGTCTGGGCTACGGCCCAGGCCGGCCAAAGAAGCATGAGGGCCAGGAAGGAAAAAAGGATGGTCGGACGCAAGAAGCTCCCCCTTCGGTCCGCATCGGAATATCCGGCTACAGCATACCCGTAGTTCCGGACAGGATCGACCGCAGGAGGAGCCCTGGCAGAGAAAAGCCGTGATCTGTCGCTAGAGACGTATTCTGTTGGACAGGAAACGCTCTACAGAGGTTCGGTCTGCCCCTTTTTCCGGAGCTCGAGGGGGACCTGGAAGTGCACCCCTTCCTCGGGCCCTTCCAGGCTGATCGGCTCCTCCCCGCCCAGCTCCCGGAGGCGATCCACCACGCCCTGCACGAGCATCTCCGGGGCGGACGCACCCGCGGTCACGCCCACCCGCTTGCAATCTTCGAGCCAGATCGGATCCACCTCGTCGGCGTTCTGCACAAGGTGTCCGGGGACGCCCAGCCGGGAGGCCACCTCCACCAGGCGGTTGGAGTTGGAGCTGTTGGGCGCCCCCACCACCAGGATCAGCTCGGCCCGCTCGGCCAGCTTCTTCACAGCGTCCTGGCGGTTCTGGGTGGCGTAGCAGATGTCGTCGCTGCGCGGCCCGGCAATGTTGGGGAAGCGCGCCTGCAGGGCCCGGACCACCCCCACCGTGTCGTCCACGGACAGGGTGGTCTGGGTGACATAGGCCAGGTTGTCCGGATCGGCCACCTCCAAATCGGCCACCTCCTCCTCGGTGGCAATGAGGTGGATGCCGCCCTCCACCTGGCCCATGGTGCCCTCCACCTCGGGGTGGTTGGCGTGGCCGATGAGGACCACCTCGCGGCCCTCCTTGTGGTGACGGACCACCTCGATGTGCACCTTGGTCACCAGCGGGCAAGTGGCGTCGAACACCCGCAGGTTCCGCGCCTTGGCCCGCTCGCGCACCTCCTGGGACACCCCGTGGGCGCTGAATACGGCGGTGGCGCCTGCCGGGATCTCGTCCACCTCCTCCACGAATACCGCGCCCTTCTCCCGCAGGTCGTCCACCACCTGCCGATTGTGGACCACCTCGTGGCGCACGTAGATGGGCGCGCCGAAGCCCTCCAGGGCCCGCTCCACGATCTCGATGGCACGGTCCACCCCGGCACAGAAGCCGCGCGGATTGGCGAGCAGGATTTCCATGGATCTATCTCCTCGGAGGCGAAGCCTCCAATGGCAAACGGAATCAGCCGGCCCGATCCCGGCGGGCACCGCGCTCCTCGCGGATCAGCACCCCCACCAGGACCACGGCCCCCACGGTGATGGCCGAGTCGGCGACGTTGAAGGCCGGGTAGTGGTAGACCTCCTTCCAGTGGACATCGATGAAGTCCACCACATAGCCCAGCCGGATGCGATCGATCAGGTTGCCCAGCGCCCCGCCGATGATCAGGCCCAGTGCCAAGCGCGTCCAGCCCTCGGACCGTCCCAGGCGGCGCAGCCACACCGCCAGGACGACGATCACCACGCCGGTCACCGCCGCCAGCAACGGCACCTGCCACCCCCCGAGGCCGGAGAGCATCCCGAAGGCCACGCCGCGGTTATGGGCGTGCACCAGGTTCAGGAGCTCGGGGACCAGGACGATGCCCTCCCCGGGGGCGAGTGCCCCCTGCACGAAATATTTGGTCACCTGGTCGGCCACCAGAATGACACCCGCCAGGAGCCAGGGCCAAGCCATGCAGCCACCTCTCGGTTCGATTACCTGCCAAGGAAAGCCGGTGGTTTGCCGACCCGGTAGGAGCGTTCCGCGCCCACCGCTGGGCGGGCCCACCGAGGAGGAAGCGCCCGGAATAGACGGGCCTCAAAGCCGTACTAGATGGCCTCCCGCCGCTCCCCCGCGCCCTCCACGTTGGTCACGCAGCGGTCGCACAGCTCGGGGTGCTCGGCGTGGCTGCCCACCGACTCGCGGCGGTGCCAGCAGCGCCCGCACTTGGGCGCCTCGCTGACCCGGGCCAGGACCCGCAGGCCCTCCGGCTCCTCGGCCGCCACCGCGTCGGCCGGGGCCTCACCGGCAGGGTGGAGCCGGGCCTCCGAGGTAAGCAGCATGAAGCGCAGCTCCGAGGCGTAGGCCTCCAGCAGCTCCCGCAGCTCGCCGTCGGCGTACAGCTCCACCTCGGCGTCCAGGGCGGAGCCGATGGTCTTGTCGGCGCGCATGGGCTCCAGCACGCCGTCCACCGCGGCGCGCACCGCGCGCAGCCGCGCCCAGCGCTCGCGCAAAGCTTCGGCATCGGCTACCCCGGGCAGCTCGTAGTAGGTCTCCAGCAGCACGCTTTCGCCGCGCTCCCCGGCCATGTGGCGCCAGATCTCCTCGGCGGTGAAGGAGAGCACCGGGGCCAGCCAGCGCACCAGGGCCTCCAGCACGTGATGCATGGCGGTCTGCGCCGAGCGTCGCCCGCGCGACTCCGCGGGCATGGTGTAGAGCCGGTCCTTGAGGATGTCCAGGTAGAAGGAGGACAGGGTCTCGGCGCAGAACTGGTGCACCCGGCTATACACCCGGTGGAAGGCGTATTCCTCGTAGGCCCGCGCCACCTCGCGCTGAACCTCCGCGGCCTCCGCGAGGATCCAGCGGTCCATCTCCAGCAGCTCGTCCGGGGCTAAAGCGTCGCGCTCCGGCTCGAAGCCGGCCAGGTTGCCGAGGAGGAAGCGGCCGGTGTTGCGGATGCGGCGGTAGGCCCCGGCCAGTTGGTCGAGGATCTCGTCGGAGATGCGGATGTCGCCGCTGTAGTCCTGGGCGGAGACCCACAGCCGCAGGATGTCGGCGCCGAGGCGCTCCATGACGTCCTGCGGGGCGATCACGTTGCCCGCCGACTTGGACATCTTCTTGCCCTCGGCGTCCACGGTGAAGCCGTGGGTGAGCACCCCCTTGTACGGCGCCCGGCCGCGGGTCAGAACCGACTCGATCAGCGACGACTGGAACCAGCCGCGGTGCTGGTCCGAGCCCTCCAGGTAGAGGTCGGCGGGGGCCTGCAGGTCATCGCGCTTCTCCAGCACGGCGGCGTGAGAGACCCCGGAGTCGAACCAGACGTCGAGGATGTCCTCCACCTTGTGGAAGCTGCCGCCGCCGCAGTGGGCGCAGGTGCGGTCGCCGCTGACCACCTCGGATGGGTCCATGTCGAACCAGGCATCGACACCGCGCTCTTCCACGGCCCGCGCCACCGCCTCCATGACGGCGGGGTCCTCCACCGGCGCGCCGCAGGCGTCGCAGGCCACCAGGGTCAGCGGCACGCCCCACAGCCGCTGGCGGCTGATGCACCAGTCGGGACGGTTGGCCACCATGCCGTGGATGCGGTGCTCGCCGCTGGCCGGGATCCACTCGGTCTCGCCGATGGCGGCCAGCGCCTTGCCGCGCAGGTCGTTCTCGGCGAGGCTGATGAACCACTGCGGCGTGGCGCGGAACAGCACCGGGGTCTTGTGCCGCCAGCAGTGGGGATAGCTGTGGGCCAGGTCCTCCTGGTGGACCAGCGTGCCCCGCTCCTCCAGCAGGGCCACCACGTCCTTGTTGGCCTTGAGGGCCTCCCGGCCGGCGAAGTGGGGGGTGTCCTCCTTGAAGCGGCCCGCCTCGTCCACCCGGGTGTCCACCGGCAGGTCGTAGCGCAGCCCTACCTGGTAGTCGTCCTGGCCGTGACCCGGGGCGGTGTGCACGCAGCCGGTGCCCGCCTCGATGGTGACGTGCTCGCCCAGGACCACCGGCACCACGCGATCCTCCAGGAAGGGGTGGCGCAGGCGCACCCCCTCCAGGTCGCGGCCCCGGCAGCGGGCCACCACCACCGGCTCGCCGAGGCCCCAGCGCGCGGCGACGTCACCGGCCAGCTCCTGGGCCACCAGGTAGCGGCGGCCGTTGCCCTCGATGACCGCGTACTCCAGGTCGGGATGCACGGCCACGGCCCGGTTGGCGGGCAGGGTCCAGGGAGTGGTGGTCCAGATCACCGCCGCCACGTCCTCGCCGGCGCCCGGGCAGGCCGCCTCCAGGCCCTCCGCCACCGGGAAGGCCACGTCGATGGCCGGGTCGGTGCGGTCGTGGTACTCCACCTCCGCCTCCGCCAGGGCGGAGCCGCACTGCACGCACCAGTGCACCGGCTTGGCGCCGCGGTAGATGTTGCCCGCCTCCAGCACCTTGCCCAGCTCGCGGACGATCTGCGCCTCGTAGGCGTAGTCCATGGTGACGTAGGGGGCCTCCCACTCGCCGGCCACGCCGAGGCGCTTGAACTCCTCCCGCTGCACGTCGATGTAGGTCTGGGCGTAGTCCCGGCAGCGGCGCCGGAACTCGGCGGCCGTCACCTCTTCCCCGGCCTCGGCCAGCTGCTCCTCCACCTTCTGCTCGATGGGCAGGCCGTGGCAGTCCCAGCCCGGCACGTAGGGGGCATCGAAGCCCGCCAGGTGGCGGGACTTGCAGATGAAATCCTTGAGGACCTTGTTCACCGCGTGGCCGATGTGGATGTGGCCGTTGGCGTAGGGCGGGCCGTCGTGGAGGATGAACTTGGGCCGGCCCCGGGCCGCCTCGCGGACCTTGCGGTAGGTGTCGTTGGCCTCCCAGCGGGCGAGCTGCTCCGGCTCCCGCTTGGGCAGGCCGGCCCGCATGGGGAATTCGGTCTTGGGGAGGTTCAGCGTGTCTTTGTAGCTCATGGTCGCTGCCGGGCTCGGAGGCGAAAATGGAATGGCGCGGCCCGGGCCGGCGCCCGCGGGCGTTGGAAGGCGCCCGGGACCCGGCCGGACCGAAAGGCACAAATGGTATCACTTAACCGGGGAAATGCGTCGCGCCTACCCCGCGGGCCGGCCGAAATGCTCGCGGGCCCGGCGCACGTCGGCGGCGATCTGCTCCCGGAGCGCCTCCAGGCCGGGGAAATCCCGCTCCTCCCGCAGGCGCCGCTCGAAGACCAGCTCCACCCGGGCACCGTAGAGATCCCCCGTAAAATCCAGCAGATGGGCCTCCACGCGCACGTCCACCCCCTTCACCGCGGGCCGCGTGCCCACGTTCACCGCCGCCGGGTGACCATCAAGCCCGGCCCCGTGCACGCGGCCGGCGAAGACCCCGGCCACCGGCAGGCGCCGGTGGTGCAGATGGAGATTCAGGGTGGGGAAGCCCAGCTCGCGGCCGATGCGGTCCCCGGCCACCACCCGCCCGCACAGGCTGTAGGGCCGGCCCAGCAGTCGCTCCGCCCGGTCCAGATCGCCCGCCTCCAGGGCCTCGCGGATCGCCGTGGAGCCCACCGCCAGGCCGTCCTCGCGGTACTCCGCCACCTCCTCCGCGGCGAAGCCCCGCTGCTCGCCGATCCTGCGCAGGTCCTCGATGGACCCCCGCGCCCCCTGCCCGAAGACGAAGTCGTGGCCCACCACCACATGCCGCACCCCCAGCCCCTCCACCAGGATGCGCCGGACGAAGGTCTCCGGCTCCAGGGAGGCCAGGGACCGGTTGAAGGGCAGGACCAGCACGCGGTCGACGCCGTGGTCGCGAAGGGCGTTCACCTTGCCGCGCAGGTCGGTGAGGCGGGCCGGCGCCCGTTCCGGCGCGAAGAACTCCTTGGAATGGGGCTCGAAGGTGACCACGCAGGTGGGCAGGCCGAGGCCGTCGGCCCGCTCCCGGGCCCGTTCCAGCAGGCGCGCGTGGCCCCGGTGCACCCCGTCGAAGTTGCCGATGGTGGCCACGCAGCCCCGGTGGCGGGACTTGAGGTTCTGGATACCGCGGATCAGCTCCATGCTCCGGCCTTTTGCCCAGACCGGTTGCCCAACCGGCATGAGGATTCAGGGGACTCTCGGTCAAGCCTAACAAACCGCCGCCCCCGGAAGGCTCCGGGGGCCTAGCGGCTCCCGGGGCGGCCCCCCAGGAGGCGGCCCACCAGCCAGCGCGGCGCCCGGCGCACCTCCTCCACATCCAGCAGCCAGGCGGAGGCCAGGTAGACGACCCCAGCGAGGCCCACCGCCCAGGTCAGGTCCAGGGCCCGCCCCCCTGCCCCCGCCTGGTCCCAGGCCTCCGGTGGCGGCGCGGCCCACCAGCCCGCAGCCAGCATGACCCCCACTGCCAGAGCCACCTTGGCGAGGTGCACCGGCCAGCCCGGCTGGGGCCGGTACAGGCCGCGCGCCAGCAGCGTGCGCAGCAGCAATCCCGCATTGAGAAAGGAGGCCAGGCTGGTGGCCAAGGCCAGCCCGGCATGGGCCAGGGGCCCGATCAGGGCGAGATTCAGGACGATGTTGGCCAACAAGGCCACCACCGCGATCCGCACCGGGGTGCGCGTATCCTGCCGGGAATAGAAGGCCGGCGCCAGCACCTTCACCCCGATGAAGGCCATCAGGCCCAGCGCATAGGCGGCCAGGGCCCAGTAGGTGGCGGCGGTGGCCGATGCGTCGAACTCCCCATACTGGAACAGGGTGGCCAGGATGGGGTAGCCCAGCAGCACCAGCCCTGCGGTGGCCGGGGCGCCGATGGTGAGGATCATGCGCAGCGCCCGGTCGAGGGTCACGCCGTAGTCCGCATCCCGCCCCTGGCTCACCAGCCGGGACAGGGTGGGCAGGATGGCCGTGCCCAGGGCGATGCCGAACAGGCCCAGGGGGAACTGCACCAGCCGGTCGGCGTAATAGAGGTAGGAGACGCTGCCCCCCGCCAGCAGCGAGGCGAGGATGGTGTCGATGAGCACACTGATCTGCGCCACGCTCACCGACAGCATGCTCGGCCCCATCAGCCGCGCGATGCGCCACACACCGGGGTGGCCCGGCCGGAAACGGGGCCGCACCGCCATGCCGAGGCGGCGCAGGAAGGGCCACTGGAAGCCCAGCTGCAGCACGCCCCCGGCCAGCACCCCCCAGGCCAAGGCCGCAATGGGGACCTCGAAGTAGGGCGCGGCAACCCCCGCCGCCAGGATCAAGGCCACGTTGAGCAGGACCGGCGTGAAGGCGGGCGCGGCGAAGCGCCCGAAGGTGTTCAGCACCCCGCCGGCCAGGGCCACCAGGGAGATAAGGAACAGGTAGGGGAAGGTGATGCGCAGCAGGTCGGCGGTGAGGGCCATCTTCTCCGGCTCGTCGCCGAACCCCGGCGCCAGCCCCCACACCAGCAGGGGCGCCGCCGCCATACCAAGCAGGGTGACCGCCGCCACCACCACGGCCAGCACCCCGGACACCGCCGCCAGCAGCCCTTGCAGCTCCTCCCCACTGCGCTGCTCCCGGTATTCCGTGAACACCGGCACGAAGGCGGTGGCGAAGGCCCCTTCCCCGAACATGCGCCGGAAGAAATTGGGCAGCTTGAAGGCGACGAAGAAGGCGTCGGTGGCCATCCCCGCCCCGAATACCCGGGCCAGCACCATGTCCCGGACGAAGCCCAGGATCCGGGAGATCAGGGTCATGGCGCTGATGGTGGCGGTGGAGCGGAAAAGGCCGGCCAAGGACTCGTTCTCCGGGGGGTATCCAGTTCCGGGTTTTGACACCGGGGCGCAAGGCAGGGGATAATACGCGTTTCCCCGAGCCCGGGGAAAGCACGAGTCCAGATCCAGTCGACTGCGAAGGCCCGAATAGGAGGAAGCGAGCGTGGCCAATACGCCCCAAGCCCGCAAGCGCGTGCGCCAGAACGAAGAGCGCCGGCTGCGCAACAAGCACCACAAGAGCCGCATGCGCACGGCCATCAAGAAGGTCGAGAAGGCCGTGGCCGAAGGCGACAAGCAGGCCGCCGAGAGCGCCCTGGAACCGGCCGTCTCCATCGTCGACCACGTGGCCAGCAAGGGCGCCATTCACCGCAACACCGCGGCCCGCACGGTCAGCCGGCTGACCCGCAAGGTGCAGCAGCTCTCCTAGCCTCGCCCCCGCCTCCGGGCCCCGTTCCACCGCGGGCGGGGCCCGGGTGCGCGGAGTGCAGCACTCCCCTTCCTGCCTTTTCGCCAGGGCTTCCCCGAACCGTCATCCGTCCGGGACGGACACCTCGTCGCCTCCGCCATACGGACCGTAGCGCCCCTTCCCGCCGGGATTACAGGATCGCCAGGTCGTCGCGGTGGATGAGCTCCTCCGTGTCCAGGTAGCCGAGCACCTCGGCGACGCGCCCCGTGGGCAGGCCCTGGATCCGGCGTACCTCGTGGGCCGGGTAGTTCACCAGCCCCCGGCACACCTCCCGTCCCTCGGGGTCCAGGCAGGACACCACCTCGCCACGCCGAAACTCCCCGTCCACCGCCGTGACCCCCACGGGCAGCAGCGATCGGCCCTCCTCCCGGATAACCCGGGCCGCGCCCGCGTCCACATGGAGCCGCCCGTGAACCTGGAGCTGATTGGCGAGCCACTGTTTGCGCGCCGTGAGGGCGTCCCGTCCCGGATGCAGGTAGGTCCCAAGGGCCTCCCCCTGCCGCAGCCGGAGGAGGCCGTCCTCCTCGTAACCCGAGGCGATCACGGTTCCGGTGCCCGAGCGGGCGGCGCGCTGGGCCGCCAGGATCTTGGTGCGCATGCCCCCGGTACCCACGGCGCTGCCGGCCCCTCCGGCCACCTGGAGGAGGACCGGATCCCCGGCCTCGCCCTCCCGAATCAGGACGGCGTGCGGATCCACCCGCGGGTCGGCCTGGAAAACCCCCTCCGAGTCGGTGAGGATCACCAACAGGTCCGCTTCCACCAGGTTGGCCACCAGGGCCGCCAAAGTGTCGTTGTCGCCGAACCGGATCTCCTCGGTGACCACCGTGTCGTTCTCGTTGACGATGGGCACCACCCCCAGCTCCAGGAGGGTGCGGAGGGTGTTGCGGGCGTTGAGGTAGCGCCGGCGATCGGAGAGGTCGTCGTGGGTGAGGAGCACCTGGGCGCTCAGGAGGCCGTGAGCGGTGAAGCGCTCCTCGTAGGCCTCCACCAGCCCGCTCTGCCCCACCGCGGCGGCCGCCTGCAGGTCGTGGATGGCGGTGGGCCGCTCCCTCCAGCCGAGCCGGCCCATGCCGGCGGCCACGGCCCCGGAGCTCACCAGGATGGGCTCCACCTCCCGGCCCGCCAGCTCCGCCAGCTGCCGCACCCAGTCGGCGATGACCTCCAGGGCCAGCCCGCCCCCCGGCCGGGTCAGGAGGCTGCTGCCCACCTTGACCACCCACCGCCGGGCGCTGCGCTGCCGCTCACTCCGGTTCGGATTCACGTTCCAGCTCGCTCATGATGTCCGTGGTAAGCCGGCGCAGGCCGATACCCGCCTCCGCCGAGACCCCGTAGACCGGCCCGGTCCAATCCAGCTCCTCCGCCAGCAGGTCGAGCCAGTCCTGGCGGTCGGATTCCGGCACCAGGTCCATCTTGTTGGCCACCAGCCAGCGCTGCCGGCCCAGCAGCTCGGGGTCGTACTTCTCCAGCTCCGCCTCCACCCGGCGCACGTTGGCGGCGGGTTCGCTGCCGTCGGGCGGGGCGATGTCCACCACGTGCAGCAGCAGCTTGTTGCGGGCGAGCTGGCGCAGGAAGCGGGTGCCCAGTCCCGCGCCCTCCGCGGCTCCCTCGATGAGGCCCGGGATATCCGCCATGACGAAGCTGCGCTCGGGGTCCACGCGCACCACGCCGAGCACCGGCTGGAGGGTGGTGAAGGGGTAGTCGGCCACCCGCGGCCGGGCCGCGGAGACGGCCCGCACCAGGGAGGATTTGCCGGCGTTGGGCAGGCCCACCAACCCCACGTGGGCCAGAAGCCGCAGCTCCAGACGCAGGGCGTAGCCCTCCCCGGGCTTGCCCTCGGTGCTCTGCCGGGGCGTCCGGTTGGTGCTGCTCTTGAAGTGGACGTTGCCCAGCCCCCCGCGACCGCCGCGGGCCACCACCAGGTGCTGCCCGTCGGCGACGATGTCGCCCACCAGCTCCCCGGTCTCCTCGTTGAAGACCTGGGTGCCCACCGGCACGGGGAGCACGCAGTCCTCCCCCGAGCGCCCCGTGCGCTGCTGCCCCGCGCCGTCGGTGCCGCGCTCCGCCCGGTAGCTCTTCTGGTAGCGGAAATCCACCAGGGTCGCCAGGGACTCGTCGCCCACCAGCACCACATTGCCGCCGTCGCCGCCGTCGCCGCCGTCGGGGCCGCCCTTGGGCACGTACTTCTCCCGCCGGAAGTGGACCACGCCGTGGCCGCCGTCTCCCGCCTGGACGCGGATGCGGGCTTCATCGACGAAATGCATGGGAAGGCTCCCCGTGGGCGAGGGATGGCGATTGGGGCCACGGGCCCCAACGACGGCGGCCCCGCCACCGTACCCGGCCTTGGGCCGATCGGTGGCGGGGCCGCCGGGGTCCCGTTGCGGGCCGGGAGCGCCTAGTGGTTAACGACGCTCACGTACTTGCGCTGCTTCGGGCCCTTGCGCTCGAACACCACGCGGCCGTCGGCCTTGGCAAACAGGGTGTCGTCGTTGCCGCGACCCACGTTGGCGCCGGGATGGAACCGGGTGCCGCGCTGCCGGACGAGGATGTTGCCGGCCTTCACCGCCTGGCCGCCGGAGCGCTTCACGCCCAGGCGCTTTGACTCGGAATCGCGACCGTTGCGGGTACTACCGCCAGCCTTCTTATGTGCCATGCCTCACACTCCGTTTTGCTCTAGGCGTCACCGCCGGGGGCCGCTAGGCCTGGATGCCGGTGATCTCCAGCTCGGTGTAGTCCTGCCGGTGGCCCTGGCGCTTGGTGTAGCCCTTGCGCCGCTTCTTCTTGAAGATGCGGATCTTCTCGCCGCGGCCGTGCTCCTTGATGGTGGCCTTGACGCTGCCGCCGTCCACCACGGGACGGCCCACCTTCACGTCGCCGCCGTCCGCCACCATCAGCACGCGGTCGATCGTGACATCGTTGCCCGGCTCGCCATCCAGCTTCTCCACCCGAATGGTGTCGCCCTGCTTGACCTTGTACTGTTTCCCACCCGTCTCGATGACCGCGAACATTGACCGTCTCTCCGTGCCGATGACATCTCTCGCGAAAGCGGAAGATTATACGGCGGTTCCGGCCCGGAAGTCAAAAAGGCCCGGGGCCCCGCCCCGCCGTGACCGGACGGGGGTCGGGCCAGCGGGTCAGCCGCCCCCGGAACACGGTGACCGCGGGGCCGGTCATCCACACCGGCTCCCCGCGCCCGGCCCAGCGGACGGCCAGCTCCCCGCCATCCAGGCGTACGGTCACCGCCTCGTCCACCCGGTCCCACAGCCGCGCCGCCACCACCGCCGCACAGGCGCCGGTGCCGCAGGCCAGCGTCACGCCGGCGCCCCGCTCCCAGACCCGCACCCGCAGCCGGTCCGCGGCTTCCACCGCCACGAATTCCACGTTGGCCCGGTTGGGGAACAGGGGATGGTGCTCCAGGGCCGGACCCAGGGCCTCCAGGGGGGCCGCCTCCGCATCGGGCACCTCCAGGACGCAGTGGGGGTTGCCGACGGAGACGGCGGTGATGCGGTGCTCCTCCCCCTCCACCGCCAGCGGCGCACGGACCCACTCCCCGGGCTCGCTGAGCGGGATCTCCGCGCCGTCCAGGCGCGGTACCCCCATGTCCACCGTGACCCGGCCGTCGGCCAGCACCGCGGGGGCGATCTCGCCGCCCAGGGTGGTCAGCCGCAGGCGGTCCTTGTCCGTGAGCCCCGCCTCCCGGGCGAAGGCCGCCACGCAGCGGGCGCCGTTGCCGCACTGCTCCACCTCGCCGCCATCGGCGTTGTAGATGCGGTAGGCGAAGTCCACCCCGGCGCGCTCGGCGGGCTCGAGCACCAGCACCTGGTCGCAGCCGACGCCGAAGCGCCGGTCGGCGAGGGCGCGGATGCGCTCGGGGGTCAGGTCCACGGTCTGGCGCACGCCGTCGAAGACGACGAAGTCGTTGCCCAGGCCGTGCATCTTGGCGAATTCGAGGTTCAAGCGAACCATCCCTCCGCGGGAATGGATTCGGCCGCGTAGAGCTCCTCGATGGTCTCGCGCCGGCGCACCACCTCGAAGCGGTCGCCGCTCACCAGCACCTCCGGGGCGCGCGGCCGGGTGTTGTAGTTGGAGGCCATGGTGGCGCCGTAGGCGCCGGCGCTCATCACCGCCAGCAGGTCCCCCTGGCCGAGCCGCGGCAGCGCGCGGTCCTTGCCCAGGAAATCGCCGGACTCGCAGATGGGGCCCACCACGTCCACCGCCTCGGTGTCCCCGCCGCCCTCCCGCACCGGGCGGATCTCCTGCTCCGCGCCGTACAGGGCCGGGCGCATGAGGTCGTTCATGGCGCCGTCCACCACGGCGAAGCGCTTCTCGGGCTGGTCCTTGGTGTAGAGCACCGCCGAGACGAACACCCCGGCGTTGCCGGCGATCACCCGCCCCGGCTCGAAGATGAGCTTGCCCGGCCAGTCGCCGAGCTGATCGTTGATGGCGCGACCGAAGTCCTCCGGGTGCGGCGGCGCCTCGTCCAGATAGGAGATGCCCAGGCCGCCGCCCAGGTCCAGGTGGTGGATGGCGTGGCCGTCCTCGGCCAGGGCGGTCATGAGGGCCTGGAGCCGCTGCAGGGCCTCCACGAAGGGGGCCACGGAGGTGAGCTGGGAGCCGATGTGGCAGTCCACCCCCACCACCTCGATGCCCGGCATGGCCGCGGCACGGTTGTACAGGTCGCGGGCCTCGCCGATGGGCACGCCGAACTTGGTGGCACGCAGGCCGGTGGCGATGTAGGGATGGGTGAGCGGGTCCACGTCCGGGTTGACCCGCAGGCTCACCGGGGCCCGCTGGCCGCGAGCGGACGCCACCGCGTCGAGCAATTCCAGCTCGCCAATGGACTCCACGTTGAAGGCCAGGATCCCGGCGTCGAGGGCCGCCTCCAGCTCGTCGCGGCGCTTGCCCACCCCGGAGAACACCATGCGCTCCGCCGGGATGCCGGCGGCCAGGCCCCGCGCCATCTCGCCGCGGGAGACGATGTCCAGGCCGCTGCCCTCGCGGCCGAGCAGGTGCAGCACCGCCAGGTTGGAATTGGCCTTGGCGGAGAAGGCGATGAGGTGGTCGCGGTGGGCGAAGGGCTCGCGGAACACCCGGAAGTGGTGGCGCAGGGTGGCCGCGGAATAGCAGTAGAACGGCGTGCCCACCGCCTCGGCGATGGCGGGCAGGGGCACGTCCTCGGCATGCAGCACGCCGTCCCGGTAGTGGAAATGGTGCACGGGGGGCTCCGGATTCAGTC